>CAMDNJ010000072.1 GCA_945902915.1 Crenothrix polyspora
TGAACCAGCGTTGGGCTGGCGGACCGGGCGTGACGAACAGCCCGCTGCAGTCTTTCTCGCTTACGAACCAGTTGCCCATTGATGGCTCTCGTTTTGCTGGTCAATTTCCCCCGATCGTACCGGCACCTACCTTTGCCATTCGGAAAAAAGCTATCGCTATCTTCACGTTAGATCAGTATGTCGCAGCCGGCATCATGACCACTGCACAATTAGTCGTCATTGAAACCGCCATTAAAAGGCACCGCAATATTTTAGTCACCGGCAGCACCGGCTCAGGTAAAACCACGTTAGTTAATGCCATCATCAATCGAATGGTCGTCCTTGACCCTACCGAGCGCATCATCATCATTGAAGATACCGGTGAAATACAATGCGCAGCTGAGAATTTTATCCAGTACCACACCACCCTAGATATCTCCATGACAATGCTACTCAGAACGAGTCTACGTATGCGTCCGGATCGAATACTAGTCGGTGAGGTGCGCGGTCCCGAAGCCTTGGACCTGTTGATGGCATGGAATACAGGCCATGAAGGCGGTGCTGCAACGCTCCATGCCAATAATGCGCGTGCTGGACTGATTCGCATGGCGCAATTGATTAGCATGCACCCAGACTCTCCCAAACAAATTGAACCGCTAATCAGTGAAGCGGTGCAATGCGTCATTCATATTGCAAGGGCTCCAACGGGGCGCCGCGTAGAAGAAATAATTGAAATACTCGGCTATGAAGACGGTAACTATCTCACTCAAACTGTAGGAACTTAAAAATGAAAGTAGCCGTTATTACTAAACTGACACTGCTGTTTATACTGTGGATCATTCTCCCCGAGTTCGCAGAAGCCTCTGTCGGAACAGGCGGTGGTTTACCCTACGAAACCTGGCTCACCAGTCTGCAAAATTCAGTGACTGGACCCGTCGCTTTTTCACTATCGATTATCGGTATCGTCGTAGCCGGTGGTGTGCTGATTTTTGGCGGCGACCTTAATGGTTTTTTTAGGACTTTAATTTTCATTGTCTTGGTCATGGCCTTACTCGTTGGCGCACAAAACATTATGTCGACCCTTTTTGCTAGGGGTGCTGTCATTACACCGCTTGCCAGTGAGACGGCAAATACCAGGGCAATACTCAGCATAGGTGTTAAACACTGATGGCACTTCGTACCATTCCTATTCGCCGGGCGGGCAACAGAGCCCAGCTGTTTATGGGTGGCGATCGTGAACTGGTCATGTTTTCAGGTCTAATCGCCTTTGCTCTAGTCTTTAGTGCCCAAGAAATCAGAGCCTCTCTCTATGGCCTGTTATTGTGGTTATGTTCGCTCTACGTCTTAAGACTGATGGCAAAAGCTGACCCTCAACTGCGCTTTGTTTATCTTCGGCATCGTCGCTACCAACGCTATTACCCAGCACAAAGTACGCCTTTTAGAATCAATCCGCGTAGTCAAGGGAAACAGTACCGATGATAGCTGTACTAACTTGGCTGACAGCCATATCCAAGTTGCTGCTGGTTTTTACTACTAGAATCAATTGCCATAATGAATAACGATCGAAAGTTAAGTAAAAATCGCTCAAAACAAGCAAGTGTTGCTGATCTACTCAATTATGCGGCCGAAGTAGAAGACGGCGTCATTATCGGAAAAGATGGTTCTTTTATGGCGGCCTGGATCTATACAGGCGATGATAAGGATAGTAGTACGGAGCAAGATCGTGAATCGATTTCGGCACGTATTAATCAAGCCTTATTAGTTCTAGGCAATGGCTGGATGATCCATGTTGATGCCGTACGACGACCTGCACCCACTTACGCTGATCGCGGTTTATCGACTTTCCCTGATGCCATAACTGCGGCAATTGATGAAGAAAGACGGCAACTATTTGAAAAACTGGGAACGATGTACGAAGGCTATTTCGTGTTGACGCTGACTTTCTTGCCACCATTGTTAAACGAGCGGAAATTTATTGAATTAATGTTCGATGATGATGCAGAGCCACCTAATAAGAAACATCACACGCAGGATCTGCTGAGCCATTTTTCGCGTGAATGTCACAACATCGAATCGCGATTATCATCCGCCCTTAAATTAACTCGCCTCAAAGGCACTAAAAAGATCACCGAAGACGGAGCAACTGTCACCCACGATGATTTCTTGCGCTGGTTACATTACTGCATTACCGGCATCAATCAACCTATCCAATTACCGACTAACCCGATGTATTTGGATAGCCTTATTGGTAGTCAGGAATTATGGACTGGGGTCATACCCAAAATTGGCCGTCACTATATTCAAGTCGTCGCACTTGGTGGCTTCCCCTTAGAGTCAACACCCGGCATGTTAACCGCATTGGGCGAATTGCCTATTGAATATCGCTGGTCGTCACGCTTCATCTTTATGGAGCCGCACGAAGCGTTGAGGCATCTGGAAGTATTCAGAAAAAAATGGAAACAAAAGATTCGCGGCATTTTTGACCAAGTACTAAATACCCACACGGGACCGATCGACCAAGATGCCTTAGCCATGGTTGAAGATGCCGAAGCTGCTTTAGCAGAAGTTAATAGCGGCGTGGTTGCACAAGGCTATTACACGAGTGTCGTCATCCTCATGAATGAAGATCGTAAAGTAGTTCAGGACTGTGCCAGACGCGTTGAGAAAGCCATCAATGCCACCGGCTTTAGCGCTCGCATTGAAACCATCAACACTATGGATGCCTATTTAGGCAGTTTGCCTGGCCACGGCGTTGAAAACGTGCGAAGACCCCTCATTAATACCATGAACCTTGCCGATCTCATACCGACTAGTACCATCTGGACAGGCCGTATCGACGCACCCTGCCCGATGTACCCGCCCTTAGCCCCTGCCCTCATGCATTGCGTAACTCAAGGTTCGACTACTTTCCGTTTAAATCTGCACGTTAATGATCTCGCCCATACTGTCGTATTTGGTCGCACTGGCGCTGGTAAATCGACCTTACTGGCTCTCATAGCTGCTCAGCTAAGGCGCTATCCGAATATGACCGTTTATGCCTTTGATAAAGGCTTATCTTTATATCCACTTACCGCCGCCATCAGAGCAAGCACCCAAGGCGTTAGTGGTCATCATTTCACCATTGCCGGTGATGAAGACAAGCTGGCCTTTTGTCCACTTCAATTTCTCGACACCCGCGCAGATCGAGCCTGGGCAATGGAATGGATTAATACCATACTTGCTTTAAACGGCCTGGTCACAACCGCCCTACAGCGCAATGATATTGCCAGCGCCATTATCAATATGGAAAAGAATCAAGCTTATACGCTCTCAGAATTTTCAGTCACCATACAAGATGAACAAATCCGAGAAACCATCAAAAATTACACCGTGGACGGTGCCATGGGTCATCTGTTAGATGCCAAAACAGATGGCTTAAGTTTGTCTGATTTTACCGTCTTTGAGATTGAAGAGTTGATGAACTTGGGCGATCGTTACGCACTGCCTGTATTGCTGTATTTATTCCGGCGCATTGAACGCTCCCTTAACGGACAACCTGCCGCCATCCTCTTGGATGAAGCCTGGCTTATGCTGGGCCATCCAGTTTTTCGTGAAAAAATTCGTGAATGGTTAAAAGTATTACGCCGTGCTAATTGCTTTGTCTTAATGGCGACACAAAGTCTTACAGACGCCGCAAATTCGGGCATCTTCGATGTAATTGTTGAATCCACGGCAACCAAATTGTTATTACCCAATGTGTACGCTAGGGATGAAGACAGCACGAACCTCTATAAACGCTTAGGCCTCAATAGCCGGCAGATCGACATGCTCGCGACAGCGACACCCAAACGACACTACTACTATCTGTCCGACTATGGCCGTAGACTTTTTGATTTAGCCATTGGCCCGCTAACCATGGCCTTTGTTGGCGTCTCCGACAAAGATTCATTAGCACTCATCAGGCAATTAGAGACGATTCATGGTAATGGCTGGGTAGCTGAATGGCTCGCTCTGAAAAACTTACGTCTTGAAGATTATCAGGTGTCCTCTTATGCGATCTAAAAAACTTAATTCGCCCCTTATTGATCCACGCCGTAGCTTCGAAAAACTGCTTGGTGGGCGTCGCACATGTGAAAATGAAAACCCCTATCTGTCGGCAAGACGTACCTGGAACGATCACATGCAAACGCTGATTTCGTCTCGGCAGGCTTGGCAAATCATGGGCATCTTATCTTTACTGATCGCTCTGGTGAGCGTAGCTGGAATGATTTACATCGGCCAACAATCAAAATTTATTCCCTACGTGATACAAATCGATAAGCTGGGGCAAACCGCCGCAGTCGCTATTGCCGATAGAGCCGCTCCGGCAGATCCACGTGTGATTGCCGCCGCCCTCTCTGCCTGTATTGCCAATGCACGCAGGGTGACGCCAGATGTGGTCTTACAACGCAATGCCGTCTTTGACGTCTACGCTATGTTACCAGCAAATTCACCGGCCACACAAAAGATGACTGAATTTTACAATAGCAATGATGAAGCCAGCCCATTTAAACGGGCCACCAAAGAAATGGTTAGTACGGAAATTAGCTCAGCAATGGCAATTACCCCTGAAACCTGGCAAATCGATTGGCTGGAAACCACCCGGGATCGACAAGGCGTCATGAAAGGTCTACCGGTAGCCATGCGTGCCATGCTAACCATTTTCGTATCAGCCCCCACAACGATCACAACCGAAGAGCAATTGCGGAAAAATCCAATGGGTATTTTCATTCGAGATTTTTCCTGGTCAAGGCAGCAACAAACTAATTAATACTCACTATTAAAGGCGCCCCTTATGAATAAGCACCTATTGGCAATAGCAATCACAGTCTTTTCCAACTTTGATCAAGCGATAGCTAGCACAGATGTAGCTGAACTGTATTTTTCAGATAAGAATCCAGTGCTAACCCAGCAAGAACAACAGGCTATGAGAATTGCTAATAAATGGAAAGGCATCAATGCGATCGGCATGGCGCCAACCTCTGGCAAAAATGGCGTCGTCACTTACCTGTATGGCGTTCAACAGCCCAGTGTTGTCTGTGCCGTGTTGCAAGTGTGTGATGTAGCCCTACAATCCGGAGAACAAGTAAACTCAATCAACTTGGGTGATACGGCTCGATGGAGCATTGAGCCTGCGATCACCGGCAGTGGTATTAATGAAATTCAACACCTTATTATAAAACCCATGGATGTTGGCCTAGAAACCTCCTTAGTGGTGACCACAGACCGCCGTGCCTACCATATAAGATTACGCTCACACCGAACAGACTACATGCCGCAAGTGATGTTTACCTACCCAGATGAAGACCAAGCAAAATGGGATAACTACCGTAACCAGTCGCAAAAAGATCGCCAAGACAAGACCCTTTCACAAACAGGTGAATACTTGGGCGACCTCGATTTTTCCTATGAAATAACCCCCAATGGCTCTATAGCTTGGACACCGCTTCGAGTTTTTAATGATAAGCAAAAAACCATCATCCAAATGCCTGACGCCATGGCACAATCTGAAGCCCCCACTTTACTGGTTGTGCGTCGAGAAGGTGGGGTATTTGAAAATGACGAAACGGTGCAAGTTAACTATCGTATTCAAGGGAACCGCTATATCGTTGATACGGTATTTGATTCGGCTATCCTCATCGCTGGCGTAGGCGGAAATCAAGATGCAGTAGCGATAAAAAGGCTAAAAAAATGAACTCATTATTAGTGACTCTTATCTTAGTAAGTGGGTTATCAGGCTGCATAACTATGCCAAGTGATCACTTTACCACACCGGTATCGGTTGAACTGGGTAACAGTTTAGCAACCGATACCATGAAACGATTAGAAGCTCTGTATCCGCCAGCACATACAACCTTCAATATTAGTCAGCCTGTCTCTGAAACCGATAGCTTTGGCACTTCACTAGTATTTCAGATGCGTGAAAAAGGCTATGCAGTGCAATTCATCAATACTAAAGAACCTGCAGCAGTAATGGCTGGCTTAAGCACTTACTACACGATCGACAAGCCAGCCTCCAATGGTTATGCAGGTTTGTATCGTGTGCAATTAGTCGTTGGTAAGGCAACCCTAACAAGAGCCTACTCCGACGAAAATAACTCTGCAATTCCCGCCGGGGCCTGGGCAAAAATGGAGTAAATTATGCAACAACAACTAACTGAAAACGAAGACCTCATGTCACCTGCCCTATCACCCGGCGAAGCTTCGCCAAAAAACGGGGTTAGGCGCGTCAATAATCTACCTCTATTTCTGGTAGGCGGTGCAACGCTTACCTTCCTCGTTATCATGGTGTTAGTCGCGGCAGAGCGTGCTGCAAAACAAGAACGGCTCGATGACAAAAGTGATCAAGATAAAGTTGTCAATTCCAGTATGGCTGCCCAAGAAATAGCCGGTGACTATCTCAGCGGCTTGATTCCAACAGCAACAAAGCCTCTAGAATTACCCCCACTACCAAGTGCTTCAGAAACACCGCCCTTAATCTTGGCCAGCACCACCACTATGGATGCACCGCCTTTACCACCGAACTCAACCTTACCACCCACGCCTGAAGAGGATTTAGCAGCCCATATCCGGCAGGTTAAATTACAACAATTTGAAGAGGCTGTTAAATCAAAAACAACTATCAATGTCATAGCTCCTCGGAGCTCAGGATCGTTGCCGGTTAAATCGCATAAATTATCAGAACAACAAGCTTTATTGGCTCAACAGATCGCTGCAAACCAAACAACCGAAACTGATCCAATCAACGCCTATACAAAACGACTTGCACAACTAAAAGACGCCGGCATTATTAATGGCACAAGCAGTGCAGAAAAATCGCCGCAGCTGACAAAAACTGAAGCATCTGATGAGGACAAAAATAATATTAATCAGTATGCAAACAAAAGCGTCGGTGATCGATGGCGGTTAGATGCGAAACCCGAACCACCTCGTTCACCTTATGAATTAAGAGCGGGCTTCCTTATACCGGGCACCTTGATATCGGGCATCAATTCACAATTACCCGGTCAGATTATGGCGCAAACGTCGCAAGATATTTTTGATACCGCGACGGGTAAGTACAAATTATTTCCTCAGGGCTCTCGCCTAGTAGGCACCTACTCCAGTGAAGTCGCTTACGGACAAGCACGGGTATTAGTCGCCTGGCAACGAATTATTTTTCCTGATGGCAAGGCCATGGACATCGGAGCTATGCCGGGTGCTGATAGCGCAGGCTATGCTGGTTTCAAAGATCAAGTAGACAACCATTATGTACGTATCTTTGGTTCAGCCTTATTAATGTCAGCCATTACCGCAGGCGTTGCTTACAGCCAGCAAAACCAGAATACTGGCACCGTCTATGCCCCCAACGCACAAAGTATGATGAGCAGTGCATTAGGTCAACAACTCGGGCAAGCGACTGTACAAATGATTACGAAAAATATGAATATTGCCCCTACCTTGGAAATAAGACCAGGTTATCGATTCAACATCCTGGTGACCAAAGATTTAACACTTAGCAAACCATACGAAGCATTTGATTATTGAAGGGGAATGCAATGAGAATACTAAAAATATCGCTGAACCAAATAGTTGTTGTTATCTTGATCAGTGTATCGTCAACAGCTCTAGCGGGGATCCCTGTCATTGATACTACAAATCTATCGCAAAATACTGTAACGGCCACCGAACAAATCACGCAAACACTCAAGCAGGTACAGCAATATTCCACTCAGTTATCTCAATATTCTACCCAATTACAGCAATACTCGAATATGGTACAAAATACCGCCGTTCCAACTTCATACACTTGGGCTAATGCATCGCAAACCATCTCTGGATTATCCAACACTCTCAACACGTTGTCTGGATTCCAAAGCCAATTCGGCTCACTAGACAATTATGTAAAGAGCTATCAAAACCAAAACCAATATGAAAAATCCGCCTGTTTCAATAGTATTGCCTGCACGTCAGGCGCATTAACCAATCTGAATAATACGCTTAAACTAGGATCACAAGCGCAACAAACAGCTAATGCTGCCGAAATACAAGTTATCGATAGTCAACAAACCGCATTGCAAAACGATGCAGCGACGCTTCAAAGACTACAAACCAATGCACAAACCGCATCTGGACAAATGCAAGCTATTGGCTATGCCAATCAGCTTGCCAGTAATCAAGCAAACCAATTATTGCAGTTAAGGGCTCTACTAATAGCCAGACAAACAGCAGAGGCTACGCGCAATCAAGTTATTGCTGATCGTGAGGCCCAACAAGCGGCTGCTGACCAAAGCTGGCGCAAGGATACGCTCACACCCGTCACGCATAATAATTGGACATTTCGTTAAAGGAGATACTGATGACTTATAAATACATAACAATTGTTACATTTACACTATTATCGGCCTGCACTCAGGAACCGCAGGAGACTGATAAAATCAACAAAAGCCCTACTAATTCAGTACCAGAAGTTAATCATTCGAATTGCCAATTTGACTATATAAAATCAATTTCAAATAAATACATTCAACAAACTTTGGCAGATAACTGTATGCGGCGAAGCACAACCCAGCCGACAGTCAACCATAAGAACTGGACTATTCGATAACCAAATAGTAATAAACATGAAAGCACTTTCAATTATCCTCGTGATCTTCCTGTTTTTTCAATCGTCTGAAGTACTCGCAACAATTAATGGGCAAAATATCTTCGATGATGTAGAAAACAAATATAAAACTGCGGCATCAGCTTGGTCTACAACTCTGACTGCTAGGGCATCATGGTTATTCTGGGTACTCTCATTAATTTCAATGGTATGGACACACGGCATGTTGTTGTTCCGTAAAGCTGATATTGCCGAATTTTATGGTGAATTTATTCGCTTTATTGTTTTCACCGGATTTTTCTGGTGGCTACTGACAAACGGTCCAACTATGGCAATTGACATAATAGATTCTCTGCAAATTCTCGGAGGCACAGCATCTGGAGTTACAGGAACCACACCATCGAGCATTGTCGATGTCGGATTTAAAATTTTTAATACAGTAGTTCAACAATCGTCGATTGCCAGCCCAGTTATGAGCACCGCCGGAATCATCATGGCCATCATAGTTATTGCCATTCTTGCATTGATTGCAGCAAACATGCTCATTCTACTTGTATCTGGGTGGATACTAGCTTATGCAGGGGTTTTTTATCTTGGTTTTGGCGGAAGCCGCTGGACTTCAGATATTGCAATTGCCTATTTCAAAACCGTCCTTAATATCGGTGTCCAATTAATGACTATGATTTTATTAGTAGGCATTGGACAACAATTTATTAATGCATATTACTCTCAGATGGATGCCAACATAAACTTAAACGATATGGCTGCAATGTTGGTTTCAGCCATTGTCCTTTTGGTACTTGTTAACAAAATCCCACCACTAATAGGAAATATTGCCCAAGGTGGAGGGGCTCATTCTCTGGGCGGCGGATTTGGATCTGGCTCAGCCATAGCCGCTGCAGGGGTTGCTGGGGCGGCAGCCGCCATGGCAGGTAGTGCTGCTGTCGCAGGTGCCGCAAATATTGCAGGTGGCGCTCAAGCTGTTATGGCTGCAGCCAAACAAGCCTCACAAAATTCATCAAGTACCTCAGATCTTGTTTCAAGAATGGGCAGTATAGTCAATGACTCTCTAGACAATATTACCTCCAACACTTCAGCATCTACTTCAACATCAAGCCCACTTGCTGCAGCAATGGGTGATAGTTTACAGAGCAACTTATCTGGCGCGACAAACAAAGTCAGCGCGACCGGACATTTAGCCTCAGGTATCACACAGGTTTTGGGAGATAAAATACAATCACGGATCAATCAAACTATTGGCGGTCAAGTCGCCTCAGCTATCAATCAGTCATCAGATGCTCAAACGAATAATAATAATAATACATCTGGTCAACTATTCGATAACAATAGTCTGTCTGGGGGAAATGCCAGTACTAGTGACTCAAGAGCTGATGAAATCAGAGCATTTCGTGATGGCTAACTGAACTATAGAAGCTATATACCCAAATAAACCATTCTCTGGAAAATTGAGTGCTCAAGCAACAATTAGTTTGTTGAATTTTAGAAAAAGGAAGCAACATGGCGGCAATCGCTTATTTACCAACGTCACACTATCAACAAGAAAGAATAATTTGCTCGATTACTGCTGCTGAAAAATACGCAGTTCCAGCGAACATCTTGCTAGCAATAGCCGAGAAAGAAAATGGCAAGCCCGGTGTTTGGGTAAAAAACACTAACGGCACCCACGATATTGGTCCCATGCAATTTAATACCGCTTACCTCAAAACACTGAGTAAGTATGGTATTTTTCCTACGGATGTAGCTAATAGTGGCTGCTATGCCTTTGATCTAGCGGCATGGCGCATTCATGCCCATTTAAGTAAAGATGCTGGCGATATATGGACCAGAGCGGCAAATTATCATTCTCGGACGCTACATCACAATACCGTCTATCGCGCTGATTTAATAAAAAAAGCAAATCGCTGGGCTAACTGGTTAGATAAATTCATGCAGACCAATAGCGCTACAATCAAAACTTACAAGACCAAGTCAGAAACTAAGCTGGTTAGTGACTCCAACACTGAAATAGCGACTGTCAAAAAGACATACGTTCCACGTAAAATTTTCGTTACTGATCATTAATAAATGATGCGATGTCCACACGTAGTGTTGTCAAACGGGACGCTTGAAGCCATTAAATTGCTGGCCCTTCTACTCATGCTTGCTGATCATATAAATAAATATTTACTAAATGATGCATCGCACACAATATTTAATTATGGGCGCATAGCCATGCCACTGTTCGTGTTTGTCCTGGCTTATAATTTAGCTCGGCCAGATACTTATAAACACGGCGGACATATTCGGACTATGAAACGCCTGGCAATCTTTGGTCTCCTAGCAACACCGCCTTTCATAGCTTTGGGTGGATTGTTAGCAGGGTGGTGGCCGTTAAATATTCTGTTTGCTTTATTGGCAATGACAGTCATTATTTATTATCTTGAACAACAAACAATTATTGGCTATTTTATGGCTTGGACTGTATTTATAGTTGCTGGCTCATCAGTAGAATTCTGGTGGCCTTTATTAGGGTTTGGGATCGCCACATGGTGTTACTGCAAACAACCGCAAATCTCATCCTTAATAATTGCGCTAATAGCATTGCTAATTCTCCGCATTATTAACGGCAATTATTGGGCTTTTGCCGCCCTACCTATTTTGTACGCTAGTTCTGTCATTAATATCTCAGTACCCCGTTATAAATGGCTATTTTATTATTTCTATCCTTTTCATTTAGGCTTACTTTTCTTAGGGACAAAGCTATTTTAGTATTATGAGCAAAGTTAGATAGATTCAATAAATCATAACTTACATTGCCTTCAATTAGGCTAATGACAAACTTTTAATTCTAGATACTGTAATACTTTTTCTAAACAACCCTACTTTACATTAGACATGTATAGTATTGATTGAAGATCCCAAACTAAAAATTTAGCCGCTCAATTAATCTGTTACTTAATATTATCAACATCGGTACTTAATGAGTAACAAAATTTCTCCACTATCTGTTAGCTTCATCAAGTGAAAAAAATCCAATTATTAGTCATTATAAAACTCATTATAAATGAATTAACATATACTTTATCTCGATATATATTATACTTAAGTATAGAAGCGCAGTCTGAGATCAGGGTTTGTTAGCCAAAATAACTACAAGAAGAATCAAGGATATTCTAATAAATTGGTTTGAATTAAATCAAAACATGACCTCAACTCAGAAAACCGTAGCCAAACAAAAGAATGATATTTTTTAGAGCCCAAGATGCTAAAGAACAATTACACTGAGAAATCATTAATAAAGAAAGCTCTAATACTCGCTGTTATGTTCAAGAAATTGAGACTTATGTAGCAATAGATCGTTTACCCTTCAAAAATACAGAAATAGCCAGAACTAGCTCGGAAACAAATGTAACTTATTAACAATAACTCAGAAATTAAAGCACAGAGACATACAAGCATCATCTAATAACATATAGAAATATCAAGAAGTAAATAATGCCTTACGATGATAACTTCAATCTTTAGGTTACTTCATAACATCTAAGTAGAGTAAATAAATGGAAGTCTTAATTACCTTAGATCACTTGAAAGCTATCACTGGGTATGATCGACCAGGTGATATAGAGCGTTGCATGAAAAAGAATGGCATCAGATTCTTATATGGGCAGGGCGGGACAATATTCACAACAATTGATGCTATTAACGCCGCCATGGGATTAAAGAATCAAGATTTCAATGCGACCCCAGAGGTAATCGATTTCATCGATTAAATAATATGCCTAAAGGCCCACCAAGATCAGCCGCTATTCCAGCTCACATAGACGCCAAAAAACTACCTACCGGCTCATGGTTTAATAAATCAGGCGCAGGGAAATGGATGTTAAAAATAAAAAATCCTGAAAATGGATTATGGCGTTCGAAACGACTGTGCGGGCCTAAGGCAACTTTATCTGAAATATGGCAGGCTTACGAATCTCTGAATAATCCATTAGTTACGACGTTCGCAACACTAAGTCATGACTTACAGCAAACACCTATATGGCGTAAGTTGGCACCTTCAACACAACGTGATTATTTAGATTGTCACCTACAGATTTGTAATAAAAAAATTTCAAAGATAAACACACTTGGCGACTTACCATTATCAAAATGGACCATTGGCTTAGTTCGAAAATACCGGGATTCAAGGGGAGAGTCATCGGAAAGCCGTGCCAATAAAGAACTTGCGTATATAAAACGGGTTTTTTCATGGGGCTATGAATACGAAAAAATTAAATTTAACCCCACACTTGGCGTAAAAAAACTAACGATCAAACCTAGGCAGCATTATGCAGAAGATCGTGATTATGAACTTATGC
>CAMDNJ010000073.1 GCA_945902915.1 Crenothrix polyspora
ACTGAATTTATTGCCTACGGAAAAGTGCTTAATATACAAGCCTTGCTAGCCTTGCGTCATCGTTATTTGCTAACTTTAACCGATCAACGTAGCGCACAGGCAAAATTCAAGCAATCCGAACAAAACATCAACCGCCAGCAAGATTTATATAGTAGTGGTGTCAGCTCAAAACGCTCCTTACAGGAACAACAAGCACAATGGCAAGCAAATCAAGCTCAAGTAGATGCCGTCCAGTATCAAGGCACAGCCATCATTGACGAAGCATTGCTTTTATGGGGCAAAGTACTAACCGATTGGGCGCTATCAAACGACCAAGCTAAATTAGATGCGTTTCTGTCCGGCCGGCAAAAACTAATACAAATCACCTTACCCTCCCATCAACACCTCGCAAGCACTATAAGATCCATAGATGCCGAAGTATCGGGGAATCGAAGTAAAGCCCATAAAGCTGAATTTATATCCGCCGCTACACATACAGAAGTAGTTGCACAAGGCGAAAGTTATTTCTTTCAATCTAGCGATAAAAGCTTACTGCCTGGCATGGCTATTAGTGCCTGGATACCCGAACAAAGCACTGCAATAACAGGCGTTATCATCCCTAAATCGGCACTCATCTGGTATATGGATCAGGCTTTAGTCTTTATTAAGACGACAGATACTACTTTTAGTCGCCTCGTTTTGAGTCACTATTCACCTACTGCCGATGGCTATTTTGTGCCTGACACCTTGAGCGCTAACCAACATCTCGTTATTACCGGCGCACAAATGCTGCTCTCAGAAGAATTGCGTGGACAAATACCTAAAAAAGATGATGACTAGGCCCTGCGCTGCTTAATCACTGATGTTACGCAGTAACGTTGTTTTATTCTCGTTTGCCGCGCCGAGCACCGCAGGTTTTGTTGGGATTGGCCCGAAGGGGCGCGGCATGGATGCCGGGCGTCGGTAGGAGGGCAGGACACCCTCTCTACCGACCCCCGACAAAACGGAGGAGCGCAGGAGCTAGCTGCAATCGAACCGCCTTTTCTTTGGATACTTTCTTTTGGCTGCGCAAAAGAAAGTATCTCGCCTTCGGGTGCGAATACCCGATTCACACATCATCGCGATAGCGACCTCATTATTTGTTTTTTATAAATCGTTGCGACTGCGTAACATCAGTTAATCATTGATAGTCGAACGGAGTGTTGCTATGTTCGAAAAAATTTGAATTTTTTATGTAGCGCTGCTTAATTCGTACCAGCTAAAAAACGTTACGGACAAGATTGCAAACCTAGGCCGACTGGGCACTAGCGAACCCGTGGATTTTATAAATGCGCTGTGTAATTCATACTGTCATGAAGCACTCGCACAACCTGAATTTTAGTTGCTGTAACACGATAAAAAACTAAATGACGATTGATATGAAATTGCCTGTACCCTTCGCGGATGTAATCACAGGTAAAACCCAACTCGGGATTTTCAGTGATTAAAGCGAATGCGGCATTTAATTCATCAAAGTAACAATCCGCCTATTCAGATCCCCAGTTTTTAAACGAATATAGCCAGATATTTTTCAGATCTTGTTTTGCGAGCGTCTGAGTATGGATTTTGCGCATGTTCAGACTAAACCAGCCTCTTTTTTGGCTTCCAATCTGATTGTTTCCATGTGTAATTCGCCAGCATCGCCACTCTCTTCGCCTTCAATCAAGGCTGTGCGTAAAAATTGCAGCTTTGAATTCGCATCTCTTTCTTCAAGCAAGCGTAAAGAGTCGCGCATAATTTCATTCACGCTGGTATAACGCCCACTCTTGATCAGAGACTCAATAAGACTGTTGCAATGCTCGCCAAGGCTAACAGTTTGAGTTCGTGCTTGCGCCATGTTGCCCCCTAGTCAGTTTTTAATGAAAGTGTAAGACATATTCTTACACTTAATAAAGCAATGCTATTTTTTACCAACTTTGTACCGCTCATTAGAGGCCAGAAGGTGCTGAGCAAAGTCAATCGCGTCGTTTTCTAGCGCGAAACCACTCCACAACTGCCCAGGGTTTTAAATGGCATAACAAAGCATTACTTTAAGCGTATTGAGCTATAAAGATAAGTTAATTTAAGTTTTTGATGGATAGCAAGGTAGGACATCATTATTGAAATGAAATAATGAGCTTAGATTGATTTAAAACTGAGATAGACCAGAGCCTATATTGAATGGAGTGCTTTAATTTGGATAACCCAAACTAAAGCATCCACAATAACTAACGAAAGCCGAATAGTTACCTACTCGGCTAAACAATTATTTCTTTTTAGCGTTACGTTCGTTGACTTCTTTAATAACTTCGTCTGCTACGTTTTTAGGACATGGCAAATAGTGCGAGAACTCCATAGAGAACTGACCGCGACCTGAAGTCATGGTACGTAAATCACCGATATAGCCAAACATTTCGCTTAATGGCACATCAGATTTAATACGCACACCGCTAGCAGCAGCATCTTGAGACTTAATCATGCCACGGCGACGGTTAAGGTCACCAATAACATCACCCACGTGATCAGCAGGCGTAAAGGTATCAACCTTCATGATCGGTTCAATCAATTGTGGGCCCGCTTTAGGAATAGACTGACGGAACGCCGCTTTAGCAGCAATTTCGAAAGCAATCGCAGATGAATCCACGGCATGAAAGCCACCATCCGTTAAGATAACTTTAAAGTCTAAGCAAGGGAAGCCAGCCAATACGCCTTTATCCAACATGCTCTTAAAGCCCTTTTCAACCGCTGGCCAGAATTCGCGAGGTACGTTACCACCGGTAACCGCTGATTGGAATACGAAACCAGTGCCTGGCTCGCCTGGTTCAATAATGTAATTGATTTTACCGTATTGACCTGAACCACCTGATTGTTTCTTGTGAGTGTATTCGTCTTCAACCGACTTAGTAATGGTTTCACGGTAAGCGACTTGAGGTTTACCAACAACCACATCAACACCATGAGTACGTCTTAAGATATCTACTTTAATATCAAGATGTAACTCACCCATCCCTTTAAGAATAGTTTCGCCACTGTCTTCATCCGTTTCAACGTGGAATGAAGGATCTTCTTGGATCATCTTACCCAGAGCAATACCCATTTTTTCAGAAGCAGCTTTATCTTTTGGAGAAATAGCTAATGAAATAACGGGATCAGGGAAAACCATAGGCTCTAAAGTCGCAGGGAATTTAGGATCGCATAAAGTGTGACCTGTCTGAACATTTTTCATACCCAGAACCGCGACAATATCACCGGCTTGTGCAGATTCAAGTTCAGCACGGACATCAGCATGCATTTCTACGATACGACCGATACGTTCAGTTTTACCGGTAAAAGTATTTAGAACTGACGTGCCTTTTTCTAATTTACCTGAATAGATACGTAAGAAAGTTAAAGCGCCAAAACGGTCATCCATAATCTTGAATGCCAAGGCACGCAATGGTTTGTCAGCATCAACGATAGCAAAAGTACCTGTTGGGTTACCTTCTAAATCAACTTCTGGCTGTGGATTAACTTCAGTCGGGCAAGGTAAGTAATCAATAACGCCATCTAAAACTAACTGTACGCCTTTGTTCTTGAACGAAGAGCCGCAGAAAGTTGGGAAGAAATCAAGATTGATCGTACCTTTACGCAAACAACGTTTGATGGTATCAATATCAGGCGTTTCGCCTTCAAGATAAGCTTCCATGACATCATCAAATTGATCAGCCACTTGGTCGATTAATCTTTCACGCCATTCTTTAGTCAGTTCCACCATATCGGCAGGAATGTCTTGAATGGTGTAATTCATAGGATCACCTGAGTTATCCCATACCCATGCTTGTTCGGTTAATAAATCAACCACGCCGACGAATTCGTCTTCAGTACCAATCGGCAGCGTCATGACCACAGGCACAGCACCTAGAACTTCTTCAACTTGCTTAACAACGCGATAAAAGTCAGCGCCGATACGATCTAATTTATTGATATAAATAACACGTGCAACTTTAGAGTCATTGGCATAACGCCAGTTGGTTTCTGATTGAGGCTCTACACCGCCCGAACCACAGAAAACACCGATACCGCCGTCCAATACTTTAAGTGAACGATAAACTTCGATAGTAAAGTCAACGTGACCCGGGGTGTCGATAATATTAAAACGGTAATCTTTCCAGAAACAAGTCGTTGCTGCTGACTGAATAGTAATACCACGTTCACGTTCTTGATCCATGAAATCGGTAGTGGTTTCGCCATCATGTACTTCACCGATTTTATGAATTTTACCGGTGAGTTTTAAAATCCGCTCGGTAGTTGTTGTTTTACCAGCATCAACGTGAGCGAAGATACCAATATTTCTATAGTGCGCTAAATCTGTCATGTTTTTACTCTAAAGTTGGGCATAAAAAACTTTTTTGGTGATACCTTTCATGTAGGCACACAGCTGTGTGTTACAGAGAGATCGTATTGGGGCATTAGACGTCCCTTGCCGTAAACTACTGTCAATAACCCCCTGACCGTAGCGGCAAGGCGTGGATGAAACATGTCGGATACTTGCAGATCACTCAAAGCTAAATACAGGCTGTGACCACTATTTAAAAGCTGCCAGCAACGCTGAACAAATACCAGCTTTGAAAGTCGTGCATTTTAACCTAATAACTCGACAAAAATATAGCAAAAACAACAAATCAGCCTTGCATTCATAAAATAGTTAGTTTATTTAGCGTTTTAGCAAGGGTATTATCTCAAAATCAAGTTATTCACAACTCCTGTGGATAACTCTGTGCATTAATTGTTACTTAAGCTGTTTAGTGACGGTTTTTATTAATGTTTTTTTAAATCATACAGAAACGATAAAATCTTAAAACTACCTTTACTTACAATAAGTTATCATTTTTTAGCACACAATATATTCACCTAACCTTAACAACTGACAGCAAGGACTAACTAATTCCTGTTTCTGTGTAAAAACGCAATGTTTTGTGGCGCTACGTACCTTAATCTCGCTCATCCCAGAGCTTATCTAAACGCTTAGCAGAAATGGGATATGCCGTTTTGAGTTGCTGAGCATACACAGAAACCCGCAACTCTTCTATAGCCCAACGAAAGGCATCTTGCTCAGGAATCAGTGACTCCTTCTTAAGCTTTTTTTCGACATCTTTCCAAAAACGCATGGCATAACGACTGACTTCCTGAGCTTTTTGTGGATGATTATCAAACTTATCCAAACGATATTGTATGGCTTTTAAATACCTAGGAATCTCTTGCAACTGCTGATAAGGCGTATTGCGAATAAAGCCTGCATATACCAACAATGCTAACTGCTCATTAATATCTTGCGCCAGAGCATCAGTCGGCTTCAAAGTACGCTCTAGGTCTTTTTTGATAACGTTATAAAGCGCCATGACTTCCAAGGCTATTTTACCGGCATGATTAGCCACGCCCATTAAGCCGGCTTTATTAGCCAATAGACTTTGCTCGAAAGCCTGCTGGGTACGCAGGGTTTTACCTTCGATAAATACACTGTATAAAATCGCCGTGAGCATATCGTTTTTATACGAACTCTCACCCAGCAGCGGCGCTAATGGATGCTTAGGCAAACGATTGTAACTAAGTTCTGCCATCGCTGACTGCGGGATATTCTTAATCAGGTAGGTGCATTCTTTGCGTAATTGCAATTGAAATAAGCGCATCAAGCCTGCTTGATGTTGCAAAGCGGCTTTCTGTTCGGTATCAAAAATACGCACACCCACCGCATCGCCTTCATCAATAATGGCAGGAAAGCCATTTAAAGTTTGGCCATTTTGAATAAATTCATAGGTATCAGGCAAATCATCAAAAGCCCATTGAATACAACCTGTGTAATTGAGCTCATCGGCGGCGATTTGATCGAAACTGCTTTCCGCCTTAAGGGTATATTTAAGCTGCAAGGCTTTCAAATCGCGACCATAATCCAGCAACTGGCCTTGCTCATCAATCACCCTAAAATTCATACGCAAATGATAAGGCAACTCTTGTAGGCTCCAGGCATTTAAAGGAATTGCCTCTCCTGTCAAGATACGCAAACGATAACCCAACCATTCCTGCAACGCGCCCTTGAAATCAGGCTCTATTTCTAAGCATTGTTTGACGGTTTGCGGCACTGGCACAAAATGTTTTCTAATGTTCTTAGGCAGCCCCTTAATTAAGGCCACGCACTTTTCTTCTAACAAACCAGGCACTAGCCATTCAAAAGACGCTTGGCTGAACTGATTTAATTGATGCACAGGAATAATCGCAGTCACGCCATCTTCATCATGTCCTGGTTCAAAACGATATTGCAGCCCAATACTGACATTATTTCGAGCCCCTAAGCAAACCTTAGGAAAAGTGTCGGGGAAATCCCATTCATTGACATATTCTTGCTCTTGATCACGGGTCAAATCTTCCTTGGTTAAAAACAAAATCTTAGGATTCGCTTTTTCTTCGACTTTACGCCAGGTATCTAAAGTAATGCCACTGACGATTTCAGGCGGCAACTTATCATCGTAGAATTGATACAACCATTGTTCATCTTCGACCAAATCAACGCGCCGACCTTTATGCTGAATAATACCGACCTCTTCAAGCAGCGTCTGATTGGCTTTGTAAAAAGGCGCATTGCTGTGATAATCATGATCCACCAAGGCAGAGCGTATAAAAATCTCCCGCGCCGCTTTTGCATCCACATGTTCATAAGGAATCTTACGACCAGCTTGCAAGGTCAAGCCATAAAGCAAGGTCCGTTGAGATACCGCACTGCGTCCAGTCTTCTTTTCCCAATGCGGATCATAGTAATTATGTTTAACTAAATGCCCGGCACATAGCTCTATCCATTCAGGCTCGATTCTCGCCACGGTACGCGCATATACTTTACTGGTTTCGACTTGCTCCGCCGCCATAATCCATTTAGGTTTGATTTTATGGAGCCCAGAACCGGGGAATATAAAAAACTTTAAACCCCGAGCACCCAAATATTCATAAGGATCATGACGAAAACCGATACTTGATAACATCCCCGTTAATAAGGCTCTATGCACTTTTTCATAACCGGCTTCATCGGTATTCGGGTGCATTTTCAAATCACCTTTAACCACTTGCATGACTTGCGCGTGTATATCAAACCACTCGCGCATCCGCATATAGGATAAAAAATTATCCGTACAATACTTGCGCAGCTTACTATTCGATAGATGCTTTTTCTGGACTTCGTAGGTATTCCAAATATTCAGTAGTGTTAAAAAATCCGATTCAGGATGACGAAAAGCCAAATGTTTAGCATCGGCTTGCTGCATTTTATCAGCTGGCTTTTCACGCGGATCTTGCACACTTAAGGCCGAGACGATAATCGACACTTCGGTTAAACAATGCTCATCGGCTGCGGCAATTAACATACGCGCCAATTTAGGGTCAGTCGGAAATTTTGCCAGTTGCTTACCGATATCCGTCAACTTACCGGACTTATCCAAGGCATTGACTTCATGCAGGGTATTTTTACCATCCCGTATCATCTTATCTTCGGGTGGCTCTAAAAACGGGAAGTCTTCAATATCACCCAAATTTAAAGCGGTCATTTGTAAAATAACCGCCGATAAATTGGTGCGCATGATTTCAGGCTCAGTAAACTCTGGCCTAGCTAAATAATCATCATGCGAATACAAGCGTATACAAATACCTTCGGCAACCCGACCGCAACGCCCTGCCCTTTGATTAGCAGACGATTGTGAGATACGCTCGATAGGCAAGCGTTGAATTTTACTGCGATGACTGTAACGACTAATACGCGCATGACCGGTATCAATTACACCGCGAATACCGGGCACCGTTAATGAGGTTTCTGCAACATTGGTCGCCAGCACGATACGCAATTTACCGCCTTTAGGTTTAAAGACGCGCTCTTGCTCACTCACACTAAGTTTGGAATACAAGGGCAATATTTCATATTGGGTAGGATGATGTTTCTTTAAAGAATCGTTGGTTTCGCGTATCTCACGCTCACCACTGAGGAAGATCAAGATATCGCCGCGTAAATCCCGATACAGTTCATCCACGGCGTCGAGTATGGCGTTTTGCAGATCGTCACTCGTCTCATCGTCTTCTTCTTTTTGCTCGATAGGCCGATAGCGCATGTCCACCGGATAGGTCCGTCCCGAGACTTCTATAATCGGCGCATTATTAAAATGCGTGGCGAAACGCTGAGTATCGATGGTCGCCGAGGTAATAATCAGTTTTAAATCGGGGCGCTTAGGCAGCAGCCATTTCATATAGCCAATTAAAAAGTCGATATTTAAACTACGCTCATGCGCCTCATCAATAATAATGGTGTCATATTGGCTTAAATAAGGATCGTTTTGCGATTCTGCCAGCAAAATACCATCGGTCATTAACTTAATTAATGAATCGGCATGCGTTTTATCATTAAAGCGGATTTTATAACCGACCGACTTACCCATAGGCTCGCCCAGTTCTTCGGCGATACGATCAGCTACAGTACGCGCAGCAATTCGTCTAGGCTGGGTATGGCCGATAAAGCCAGCAGCACCGCGACCAATAGACAAACAGATTTTAGGCAACTGAGTGGTTTTACCCGAACCTGTTTCACCACACATAATCACTACCTGATGGTCTTGTATCAGCTTGGCAATATCATCTTTTTTAGCAGTGACCGGTAAATCAGGAAAGGTTAACACAGGAAAACTGGCTAAGCGTTTTTGCCTATTAGCGACAGAGCGTTCTATGCGGCCGGCTAAAGCATTGACTTGCTCCAACGGTTGCTTGCCTTTTTGGCAGTCACTACGCAGACGATCTAACTGGCGCTTAAAGCCTTGCCTATCTTGATTAAGACACAGCGGTAAGTGTGAAGTAAGTTGTTTAACCAGATCAGTAGCAGACATCAAAACAGCCAAATAAAATTTGGCCATTATACGTTATATGTGGTTAGGTTTAAGGCATTTGAGGTTTATTTCAATTACTCGGCTAGCAAATGTTTTAGAACAGGCGAACGGTTAAGAACACTAACCTCACAGCATCGAGTCTACATTACTGAGTTCCACTAACTTAATGGCTGTGAAATCAATCTACGCTCTATTGATGTTCAATCAATGATGTTTGCGTTACTTCCACGAAGTCATAACTATTAAGCGCCTCAATAATTGCCGATATAATGTTAGTAAAAATTTCTTCAAGCACTTAGTTATTAATATTGCCTGTTGATACTAACAATAACTTAAAAGGTACTCCAAACACTAAAAACGAGTTAACGAAATCAGCATCTTTAGTGACCACGATGCGTTGTTCTTATATAGATATTTCATTAATACGCCAATCAGGGGTCCGATTACCCGATGGTAAATCTAAAGTATGCAGAACATCATGTCCCCACCACTTTAAACTAGCCGCCAGACGACGAGGTAATTGCGCATCAACCATAAACTTCATGCCGCTAACTTTGCAATTCGTTTTACCTTGATAACTTGTGTGGCGAATACCAATGCGGCCATAATATCTTCTCTTTCTAAATCGTCATAATCCGCGATTATTTCTTCAATAGACATTCCTGTGCTTAACCATTCCAGAATATTTTCAACCGGATAACGTAGTCCGCGAATACAGGGCTTTCCATGGCAAATATTTGCGTCTATCGTGATCCGATCATAAGGTAATGCTGTCATTGTCGTAGCCTTTTAATCGAATGGGTGGGTAGTTGATTTTATAATCGTTTCAATGCCATATCAACTCATGAGCCGATAATAAACATTTAGGCGCTTCCAAAAAGACTGAAACAGATCACAACCCGTCCCTACAGCAACAAAGCAAACTGCTCTATAGGCACGGGCTTACTAAATAAATAACCTTGATAGAGCTGGCAATCATGTTTCGATAAAAACTGACGTTGCTCCTCTGTTTCAACGCCCTCGGCGATAACTTCCATATTCATACTTTTAGCCATGACAATAATGGTCTTAACAATAATGGCATTATCGTTATCGATACCTAAATCATTAATAAAACTTTGGTCAATCTTGAGTTGATCAAAAGGTAGATGTTTTAAATTAGACAGCGACGAATAACCGGTACCAAAGTCATCCATAGAAAAGCCTACGCCTAACTGCCTAAGTTCATGCATCTTGTGACGTGCATCGTCAAGATCATTAAAGACCAAGCTTTCGGTTAACTCCAGCTTAAGCCGCGCAGGATTAATGTGCGTGTGCTCTAATAATTGACGAACTTGCGCAACAAAATCGGCTTCATAAAACTGACGTATGCTGATATTCACCGCCAATTGCAAAGGCTCGGTACGCACATCCATCCCCCAAAGCTGCAATTGTGCGCAAGCCGTCTCCAGCACCCAGCGACCTATAGGCAAAATCAAGCCGGTAGTTTCTGCCAAGGGAATAAAATCCATGGGTGAGATAAAACCTAGCGTTGGATGTTGCCAACGGATTAACACTTCAGCACCAATAATCTGCTTAAGATCATTCACTTGCGCTTGGAAATACAGACTAAATTGATGAGCGCTCAACGCCTCTCTTAAATTAGCTTCTAATTCCACCCGCGCATCTATACTCAGTTGCATATTGGGATCAAAGAAGCGTAAAGCATTGCGCCCTGAATTCTTAGCTTGATACATAGCGATATCGGCTTGCTTTAGCAACTCATCTGCCGTTATGTCATTTTCATTAAAAATGATCGCACCTATACTCGCAGAGCAGCGATAGTGATGTTCTTTTAATTGATAGAATTGGTTTAAATTGGTCAGTATCTTTTGGCCAACCTCTTCGGCTTGCGCAGCCGCTTCAAAATCCTGCTCACTTAAATTATCCAACATGACCACAAACTCATCACCACCCAACCTAGCCACGGTATCACATTCACGAACACAAAATAACAGCCGTGTCGCCACCTGCATCAGTAGTAGATCCCCCATATCATGACCCAAGGTATCATTTAAGGTTTTGAAATCATCTAAATCAATGAACAACAAGGCGCCTTTACGGCCACTACGTTTACTGGCGGCCAAAGCGGGTTTTAATAAATCATAAAGCAGACGTCGATTGGGTAAGTTGGTTAGAGGATCATAAAAGGCTAGCCGATGAATCTTATCTTGAGCGCTCTTCGTTTCGGTCATATCAATGAGGGTACTGACATAATTAGTGACAATATTGTCGGTATCTGTCACCTGAGTAATACTCAAACGCGCAGGATAAAGCTCTTTGTTTTTACGTTGATTACAAATTTCGCCTACCCACACACCCTTAGCTTTAATAGTCGCCCACATGACTTTATAAAAATCCGCAGTATGCCGCCCAGAACTAAAGATACGTGGGGTCTTACCCAGCACATCGGCTGTGGTATAACCGGTAATATCGGTGTAAGCGCTATTAATGCGCAAAATTTCGCTACCCGCATCGGTGACCATCATACCTTCTTGAGATTCAAATGCGACCGCAGCAATACGCAAATCAGCTTCGGCTAGTTTGCGTGCGCTAATATCGGTATGACTAATCACCACGCCGCCTTGTTTAATATCGAAAGGCGTTGCCGTCATCATAAACCAGCGCGTTTGACCTTGCACTTGAGCTGCATATTCTACCGAAAAATAAGGCAGTTCCGCTTTAAGTACTCTTAACAAGCCTTGATAAGCGTCTTGATATTCAACAAATACCCCCTTTTGAAAACCTAGTTCACAAGCCTCTAAATAATGACTACCGATAGCCACCGGCTTTATAACTAAACCAGAAACCTGGCCCGTTTCTAAAACAAAGTTTTGCCAAGCTTTATTAGTGGCCAATAAAACACCGAGGCCATTCAAGACCGCAATCTGCACCGAGATGGCATTTAAGACATCATGATTAAACTGATTACTCTCAGCTAAGGCGGTTTGGCTGTTAATGAGTTCGTTAATATTGCTCAGCGTAATACGCAACACCCGTTCATGGTCGATATCTTGACTAACGACCGCCTCCATACGCACCCAAAACCGCTGATTTTGAACATTGAGCAGACGCAAATTTTGGCTTTGCGCTTCTTGAGACTCAAAAAGCTGAGTTCTAAAGCTATAAAAAAGCTCTAAGTCCTCATTAACGATATATGATGAAAACCGCTTCATGAGCACATCTCGCCTAGCTAGACCCAGCAAGTTAGCCGCAACCAAATTGGCCTCAGTAATCAAATCTTCAGTGTTCACGGTCAGATAACCCACCGGTGCTAAATCATAGAGATCAAAGTAGCGAGATTTTGCCCTATCCAACTCCAGCTGTGCTAAACGCAATTCCTCATTTTGCAGCTCTAATTCAATCTGATGCACGGTGAGCTCATGAAACAGCTCTGCTATCGCTACAGGTGATAAGTGCTTAAGTTCCTCTACAACATGAGCATCATTTTCCAGCAGGCTTTCGGCCTGTAGACGTCGCTTAGCATCTGCGTCATTAACGATATCATTTTGATGATCCATAAAGGCTTACCTAGTGAGGCTGTGATTAAAAATCTGTGATCGTGTAGCTTGGCAAGCCAACATGATAAGGATGCAATGTTGGCTTAACGATAAGGCTGTTAGCCCAAGCTACAGCCTACCTTAATCGCGTAATGTAAATAAGCAAGGCGGATGCGCTAACGAGACCGTGAAAGTATTCATTTTATTTCCCCTCTTTAGCAAAGAGGGGTTAGGGGAGATTTGGTCTATTAAAAATAATCATAAAATATCAGTAACTTATGTAGTGGTCTAATAAAAACAGACACCCAGATAGGTTGATATACTTAATCAATCAAAATGGGGAAATCATCATGAATAAAGAACGTCGAGTATTTGATACCACGTTTAAATTAGAAGTCGTTAAACTTAT
>CAMDNJ010000074.1 GCA_945902915.1 Crenothrix polyspora
GAAGCATCCAAACGTTTCAATCGGGGTTGTAAACCCCGACCGGCATCGTAGCGGAAAAACCAAACCTCCACTGGCCTTAGTGAAATTGCTTAAGGTACTGAACCATCACCCTGACGGCCGTACGGCGTTTTAATCTATATGAAATATTCGCGTAGGGTCGATTCGCGCTAGCAATCCACCGCATACGGAGCAATAAACTAACCCTCACTTGGATGCTTCTTAGTGTGTTTTTTTTGTTCGATTGTTTTCAAACTTACGAGTGTGTAGCTGATTGCTGTCGCGACCCGTTAGAGCACGTAGTGAATCCCCCTAAGACTTAGAGACTTGTGAGAGCTTTAAAGGGTGGTTCCTCGGGACTAATCGACCTTGCTATCTCAAGGGATCGATTTTTTGGGGAAATAAATGACATCCGGTAAGCCTTGAAAATGATCATCGGCTGTTATCAGCGGCACATTACATTGTCTGGCCGAAGCATAAATAATGGCATCAGCGAAGGATAATCGATACTGTAATGCCATGTCGACGGCGAAAAGTGCTAGCCCAGTATTCAAAGATAATACACGGCCGTGCTCAGTCAAAGCGATAACTTCCATAGCCTTAACTTCGCCTTTTTCTCGCTTTGACCATTTGTACAGTTCAAATTGCAGGGTGGTTGGCACTACAATCTCAGCTGGATTTTTTAAATAGGGCTCAAAAGAATCTGCCAAAACACCATCTGTTAACCATTCAATCCAGCCGCAGGTATCAACCAAGCAAACCATTAAATTCTATCCTGATGGTCTCTATAATGACTGGGGTCACAATCTTTAAAACTACCTCTGGCCTCTTTTAATGAGCGAACCGGCACGAGCTCAATCATATTACCTTTGGTGATAAGGGTGAACTGTTGACCAGCTTTGAGATCCAGTTCGTCACGAATAGCCTTAGGGATCGCCAATTGGAATTTACTGGATAATTTTACCGAATTCATAATGGCCTCTTTATTTATCGATCAGGAAAAAGTAAAAATCATAATGCTAGGCACTGATTTAAGCAAGATTTTTAAGCTCGAAAAGGTCTTATTTCGGCCTATTAGGTTAATCGTGGTATGCCCCTTATTTACGCGTCACTTGGATGCTTCCTTGTGAGGTTTTTTTGTTCGATTGTTTTCGATATTGCGTGTATGCGGGGGTTTGCTAGCGCTAAACCACCCTACGACTTACGGACTTTCCTTAATGAGGAAGTATAAAGAAAAGATTTACCAACAACGCAACCGTAGCTGTTGACACATGCGGGGCGAGGTTTGATACCAGCATTATCGAAAAGATAGCTATACATCCTCAGCACAGCTTATGTAGAACGGTGACTGTTGCACAGTTAAAGGCTCGCATTGCTTATATCGCGCTGAGTAGTTGGCTCATCTTGAAAACATTAGCAATAACTTTCTGGGAACGCCAAGCCCCAGAATTAATAGGCTCTCTATATATATCCCCGCTTAAATTCGGTATTATGGCAGCTTTATTTCAGGCTTTTTTATGATGACTTTTATTAATACCCTCAAACCTGAACTAGACAAACTCTCTCCTGAATTAGCGCTTACAGTCGCTACGTCTTTAAATCAATGGCTTGAAAAACTAACCGAACTTAAGCTGGATTTTTATCCAACACCTGAGATAACAGCCTCTATTGTTAAAGTCTGGTGTTCTAGCTTATTTATTGCTGAAAGCTGTACCCGAAAACCTGAACTATTGCTGGAGTTAATCGCTAGCGGTGATTTATTAAGCGCTTATCCCGATAATCATTTTAGCCAGCAATTATCTCAATTACAGTGCGCTAACGAAGCAGAACTCATTCAGGCACTACGGCGTTTTCGGCAACGAGAAATGATCCGTATCGCTTGGCGTGACTTAGCAGGTTGGGCAGCCTTATCTGAAACCCTGATGGATGTCTCTTTGCTGGCTGATGCCTGCATACACTATGCCTTGGATTTTCTTTATCAGTTAGCATGCGACAAACGAGGCACACCTTTGCTGTCTGACGGTAGTCCCCAGCAAATTATAGTCTTAGGTATGGGCAAACTCGGTGCTTATGAACTAAATTATTCTTCTGATATCGATTTAATTTTTGCTTACCCAGAGAACGGCGAATTACCTGACAAAAAAGCAAGCAGTTATAGCGAGTTCTTTACGCGCTTATGTCAAAGTCTGGTTAAAGTGCTGGATGAAATAACGGCCGACGGTTTTGTGTTTCGTACCGATATACGTTTAAGACCTTTTGGCGATAGTGGCCCTATTATCATGAGTTTTGAGGGCATGGAAAACTATTACCAAACCCAAGCACGGGAATGGGAGCGTTACGCCATGATTAAAGCGCGTCAGGTTGCCGGCGACTTTAAAGCAGGCAAACAACTGATGGCAATGCTCAACGCCTTTGTCTATCGTCGTTATTTGGATTACGGCGCTTTTGAAGAACTACGCTCGTTAAAGTCACAGATTAGCCACGAATTAAAACGTAAAGATCGCTGCGACAACATTAAACTCGGCCCAGGCGGTATACGTGAAGTTGAATTTATCGGTCAAGCCTTTCAATTAATTCGCGGCGGCAAAGAAAAAGCCCTGCAAACCCGCGGCATCTTAGAGGTATTGCAACGATTGGGTGAACTAAAATTAATAACCATAAATGATGCAGAACAATTAACAGCGTCATACTGTTTTTTACGTAGAGTAGAAAACCATATTCAACAATATCAAGACCGGCAAACCCATGATTTGCCATCAACGAAACTAACGCAACAAATATTGGCTTATTCTTTGGATTATACCGATTGGGATAGCTTTAAAAAGCAGCTGGACAAAGTAAGAGCGCAGGTTCAAGCGGTATTTGATCAGGTTTTTTCTTTATCAAGGCATGAAGGATCAGAACAACATAGCTTACAAATTTGGATGCACGCGGCAGAACATCAGCAATTACAAGATTATTTACGTGATTATGGCTTTGTGCAAAATGCTGCCAGTCTTACCCTGATTCAACAATTTAAAAATTCCTCAGCAATCCGGCACTTAAGCGCCAAAGGTGCCAAGGTACTGGATCACTTAATGCCACAGGTCCTTGAGGCTATGCAGCTACTTGCTAATCCCGATGAAACCTTAAAGCGTTTATTGACTTTATTTGAGGCCATTGCCGGTCGCAATGTTTATTTATCCTTACTAGCTGAAAACCCTGATGCTTTAGCCCAACTGCTACGCTTAGCATCAGCGAGCCCTTGGATTTGCGATTACTTATCACGTTATCCATTGTTATTTGATGATTTACTAGATGCTCGTAGCCTGTTTGAGCCACTTAAAAAAGCACATCTAGATGAACAACTCACACAACTGCTAACACACATTGAAGTAGACGATTTAGAGCAATTCATGATAGCGCTGCGACAATTTAAACATACGCAGGTTTTAAGAGTTGCCGCTGCCGATATTATGGGTGCGATTCCACTTATGGTGGTCAGTGATTACTTAACGACTATCGCAGAAAGCATTACTGCACAGGTCATCACACGAGCATGGCTGATACTGACTGAAAAACACGGCTTTCCGCCTAATGTCACTTTGGAAACAACAGGCTTCGCAGTTATTGGTTTTGGTAAATTCGGTGGCATCGAGTTAAGTTATGGCTCCGATTTAGATCTAGTGTTTTTATATGATTGCCAAGATGGCAATGCCCTGACTGAAGGGGGTGAACATCCTATTTCTTGCGCTCAATTCTACGGACGCTTAGGGCTAAAAATCAGACATATTTTAGATATCAAATTATTATCAGGCCAACTTTACGAAGTCGATATGCGCTTACGCCCTAATGGTGATTCAGGCTTATTAATTACTCATATGAATAGCTATGAAGCCTATCTTAAAAATCAGGCTTGGACTTGGGAGCATCAGGCTTTAGTCAGAGGGCGTTTTATTGCCGGTGATGTGCGTTTAAAAACTTTATATGAAGAAATACGCACTAGAATCTTAAGTCTGCCCAGAGACATAGCTCAATTAAAAACCGAGGTGCGGAACATGCGTATCAAGATGCGAGAGGCCTTGGCAACCAAAAAATCAAATCAGTTTGACTTAAAACATAGCAAAGGCGGTATTGCTGATATTGAGTTTATAGTACAATTCGGTATTTTAGCGCGGGCTGCAAAAAATAAAACCTTAACGACCTATACCGATAACGTCAGATTGCTGGATGGCTTACAAGAAGATGGTTTTATATCTAAGGTCGATGCAGAAACATTGAAAGCCGCTTATTGCACTTATCGCGACAGGGGTCATAAGTTGGTTTTGCAAGAAGAGCAGACGCTAGTCAATGCAGCCGAAGTACTGGAATTGAGCAGGGAAGTTGGGCGAATTTGGAATGACTTTATGGAATAAGACCCTACCCGTAGGCTCACTACCTACAGTTAAGTAATCTATGTACTTGGAGTAAAACAGCTTCAGCTGTTTTAAAAGGCAATAGCTGAAGCTCAGCATTCCAAGTTTTTACTATTTTCGCTTAACTGTGGGCAGCATACTCGGTGGATGCGCTTTTCTTATCCACCCTACATATTAAGTACATAACTAAACACTAAATATTGGAGAATAAACGATGACTATGGACGATAGAGACGGCGTTATTTGGCTGGATGGACAATGGGTTGAATGGCGTGAAGCTAAAGTCCACGTATTAACGCATACCTTGCATTATGGTTTAGGTGTGTTTGAAGGCATTAGGGCTTATCATGCAGAAAAAGGCACAGCCATATTTAAAATGCACGAGCATACTGATCGTTTATTCCGTTCTGCACATATCATGAATATGCAGATACCCTATACCAAGGAAGAGATCAATCAAGCCTGTCGTGATGCGGTTGCCAAAAACAATCTGGATAGTGCTTATATTCGTCCCATGTGTTTTTATGGCTCTGAAGGCATGGGCTTGCGCGCAGATAATTTAAAAGTTCATGTCATGATCGCGGCTTGGCCTTGGGGCGCCTATCTGGGGGCAGATAGCATCGAACAGGGTATTCGTATTCGCACATCGTCTTATGTTCGCAACCACCACAACAGCACTATGTGTAAAGCCAAAGCTAACGGCAATTACATTAATTCCATACTGGCGCTGCAAGAAGCCTTGTCGAATGGTTATGATGAAGCTTTAATGCTGGATCATGAAGGTTTTGCCGCTGAAGGCAGTGCTGAAAATTTGTTTATTGTTCGTAATGGCAAAATTTACACACCAGAAACCACGTCGGCTCTGGAAGGTATTACTCGTGATACCGTCATGACCATTGCCAAAGAACAAGGCTTTGAAGTGATGGAAAAACGCATCACCCGTGATGAGATTTACGTTGCTGATGAAGCCTTTTTTACCGGCTCTGCTGCTGAAGTAACACCGATCAGAGAATTAGATAATCGTCAGATTGGTTGCGGTAGTCGTGGTGTTATCACCGAAAAATTACAATCTCTATATTTTGACTATGTGCATGGACGCAGAGACGATCATGCCGATTGGTTGACTTACGTTACACAGCCTTGAAAAAACCTATAAAGATATTAGTCGTCGGCCCATCATGGGCAGGCGACATGGTGATGGCGCAAAGCCTCTTTATCACCTTAAAAAAAGCTCAGCCTGACTGCCAAATTGATGTGCTCGCGCCAGCCTGGTCTTTTCCCTTGCTGGATAGAATGCCGGAAGTAAGCAATGCGATTGCGATGCCGCTATCTCACGGTCAATTGGGTTTATTAGACAGAGTTAGTCTTGGAAAAAGCTTACGCGCTAATCATTATCAACAAGCTATAGTCCTACCCAACTCATGGAAATCGGCGTTAATTCCCTATTTTGCAAATATCCCTAAACGCACAGGGTATATCGGTGAATGTCGCTGGGGCTTATTGAATGATGCAAGAAAGCTCGATAAAGCCTTATTAACAATGACCGTTCAGCGTTTTGTTGCTTTGGGCTTGCCGAACACTGCGCCATTACCGCCTGAATATCCAATTCCAAAATTAGTTATTAATGGTAATCAGCAACAAGTAGTTATCGACAAATTCAAATTAAACTCCAATTTTGTAGGGCGGCTTAGCGATAGCGTAACCCGACCTATCGAAGCAGAAAACCACACATCATCAACAAAGATATTAGCACTATGTCCAGGTGCTGAATACGGCGCAGCAAAACGCTGGCCAGCAAGCTTTTATGCTGAAGTCGCACAGCAAAAAATAGCTCAAGGTTGGCAAGTTTGGTTGTTTGGTTCTGATAAAGATAAAGAGGCCGCCGCAGAAATTAACAGCGCAGTCTCGGGTGCATGTTTAGACTTTACAGGGCGCACCTCCTTAGATGAAGCCGTTGATTTAATGTCCTTAGTGGATGTCGTAGTCAGCAATGATTCAGGGCTGATGCACGTTGCAGCTGCCTTGGATAAAAAAACCATCGCCTTGTACGGCTCTTCTGACCCAGCCTTTACACCACCGCTCAATGCTAAAGCTCACGTTATTACTTTAAACTTGGCTTGTTCACCCTGTTTTAAGCGCGAATGTCCTTTAGGCCATACCCGTTGTTTAACAGACATAAAGCCACAACAAGTGCTTGATAGTATTGAAATGAGCTCATGAAAATTGCCATCGTTAAACTCTCGGCAATGGGTGATATCGTACATGCCATGGTGGCCTTACAATTTATTAAAGCACAAGCACCTGAGCTACAAATAGACTGGATTGTTGAGCAGGGTTTTGCCGGTGTCTTAGCCAATAATCCTGATATCAATGCTATTTACACCGTCAACTTAAAGTCTTTAAAAACTCACAAAGCCGGTGTTTTTCAGCAGATTAAAACTATCCTTGACTACGCAAAAAACAACTATGATTTAGTTATCGATGCACAAGGACTGCTTAAATCCGCCATCACTGCTAGGCTATTAGGTAAGTCTGTTGCAGGCTTCGATAAGGATTCTATTCGAGAAAAAGCCGCAGCCTGGTTTTATGATGTAAAAGTCGCCTGTGCTTATGACGCCAACACCATTGATAGAAATGCCGTGGTGATCAGCCAGCCTTTAGGCATCAACATTACGCCTGAACAGATACTCAACAAAAAACCATTTTTATTTTTTAGCGATGCCGATCAAGCATTCGCTGATTTTTTATCGACAGATAAGCACAACATCGTCTTGGTTATCAGTTCTACGTGGGAAAGCAGAAACTATCCTGCGGAAAAATTTGTCGCCGTTGCCGAGGCTTTACAGCAAAATTGCTTGGTGATTTGGGGTAATGAGCAAGAAAAACAAAAGGCTGAGTGGATGGCGACCCAATCTAACACCATTAAAGTCATGCCTAAGCTAGACCTTAATGGTTTAAAAGCGCTAATCGCTCATTCCGATTTATTGATCGGCAATGATACCGGGCCTACCCACATGGCCTGGGCTTTAAACAAAGCCTCCATCACTCTGTTTGGCCCTACGCCAGTCAGCCGAGTTTACCAAACCGACATCAACAAAGTGCTTAAATCAGCCTCTATCGTTAATCCCTATAAACTCAATAAACAAGATTATTCAATCAAGGATATTAACGAATCTGACATCATTAAGCTGGCAAAAGACTTGTTGGGCTAAATCCCATAAAGACTTTGATAGGCTTGAATAGCTTTAAGCTGTTCATCGTCTGCATCAGCTATTAAGTATTCAATGATATTGGCCAAAGTGATAATAGCAATCACCGGCATAGCAAATTGCGCTTCAACTTCTTGTATCGCCGAACAGTCATTAAGTCCCTTTTCTTGTCTATCTAAAGCGATTACAACGCCAGCAGGCCTAGCATGAGCCTGATTAATGATTTCCACCGATTCTCTAACTGAGGTGCCTGCGGTAATGACATCATCAAGAATAATGACGTTACCAATAAGCGGAGCTCCTACTAAACTACCGCCTTCACCATGATCTTTCGCTTCTTTGCGATTGAAGGCAAAAGGGATGTCGTCACCGGTAATCTGAGCATAGGCAATAGACGTTGCACTCACCAACGGTATACCTTTATAGGCTGGCCCATACAAGATATCCACTTTTATATTTGCTTGTAGCAAGGCTTGGGCATAAAAATGCCCCAATTTACCTAATTGAGCACCGGTATTAAATAAACCCGTATTAAAGAAATAAGGACTCGTACGACCTGACTTTAATTGAAACTCGCCAAATTTTAGTACGCCACAATCTAGCGCATAGGAAATGAAATCTTTTTGATAATCAAGCATGATGTAAAAACAGGTTAAAGGTTAAGGGCTAAAGACTAAAGGCTAGTTCCCCTCTTTGATAAAGAGGGGTTAGGGGAGATTTGTTAAATAACCCCCCTTTCGATGCCTCACATCTCAAGGCATAAATTTTTCGAGTATATTATCCATAAAGTTCCAACCTTGCTCAGAACAAAAATAACGTCCCTGTTCATAGCTTAGCAGGCCTTGTTGCAGACTTGCTGATAAAGCAGGTTCTAGCGTAGCGATACTAAGGCCGGTGTTTGCAAAATAGTTTTCTTCTGTAAAGCCCTGCTTTAAGCGCAACTGATTCATAATAAATTCCAACGGTAATTCCTCTACAGAAATTACTGTTGAACTACCTAGCTTATGGGTATCGTTTAAATAGTGTTCTGGGCTTTTGGGCTTAACAGTACGAATTATAGCTTGCGGTAAGGTTTGGGTAATCTTACCGTGAGCACCTGCACCTATGCCTAAATAATCGCCAAACTGCCAATAATTAACATTATGTTTACACTGTAAGCCTGACTGACTATACGCTGAAACTTCATATTGTTGGTAGCCATGATCCGCTAATAATTGTTGCCCCCGTTTTTGGGTATCAAAAATAAGCTCATCATTAGGGAGTTGCGGCGGGAATTTATGAAAATAAGTATTGGGCTCTAAGGTTAACTGGTAAAAAGAAATATGCGTAGGTTTTAAACTAATCGCCGTTGCAACATCAGATTGACTATCATCAGGATTAGCGCCAGGCAAACCGAACATTAAATCCAAATTAAAATTATCAAAACCCGATTGCTGAGCAATTTCAGCAGCTTTAAGCGCTTCGCCCCCCGAATGCACTCGACCTAAGCGTGTTAAAAGCGTGTCATTAAAGGTTTGTATGCCTATCGACAAACGATTAATACCTAGCGCTCTAAATTCTGCAAACTTATGACTTTCAAAAGTACCCGGATTAGCTTCTAGGGTAATTTCAATATCGGACTTTAGGGTTAGTTGTTGCTCTATACCACGCAACAAACGATTGATAGATTCCGGAGAAAATAGACTGGGCGTACCACCACCGATAAAAATACTACTGATGGGTCTAGCAATAGCATAGCGCTGCACATCTTTGGCTAAATCTTTTAACAAAGCATCGATATAAGCCGCTTCAGGCGTATCACCTTTAACAGCATGTGAATTAAAATCACAATAAGGACATTTTTTAATACACCAAGGAATGTGTATATAAAGACTTAGCGGCGGCAAAGGCATCATGGTCGATGAGTTCAAAGGGTGGTCGGGTCAAAAACGACGGACTAATCCGACATGAGGTGACTTGTTATTGCGAACTATTTTGTCTCATTTGAGTTCTAGCTCGTATCAGCGATAACATGACCACAACCAGCAGCGCTGCCAATGAAAATTCCAGCAATATAAAAGCGCCAATTTTAAAATAGGCAAACATCGGATTAACGAAGCGCACTAACCAACCACCAGCTTCATCGGCCAATGCTGAGATGTAAATTAAGCCATTCAAGCAAATTTTCAAACGTACCGAAAATTCAGTCATCAACATTAAATGCGTTAAGGTCATAATCAACATGCCCATCGAAAACAGATGAAAGTGTGAAACTTCCAGCATACCCTGATAACTTCTTGGTGGAGTAAAGTTCTCTTCTGAACCTAGATAATAGGTAATCACTGAATTTGGCATTAAATCCATGTGATGAAAATACATCATGCCGTTACTGATCCACAATAAAACGATATAACCCAGAAACATTAACACCACAGCATTGAGTAACGACTTACGCTGTTGTTCACCAGTAACAAAATAACGCATCAGTTTTGACCTTTGGTTTTTATCATCACTTGATATAGTGCCATCACTTTGCGGATACTATTAATGGTAGCTCGTGTACTGAGCGTTGCTCCACTGATACCATCCACACCTTTATTAAAATCCATGTCTACAAGCGAGCGCTTATATAACTTGTCAAACCAAGCTTGAGGTGGCTGATATTCTGGCGGCTCATGAAAGGCCAGCGTATAAACCTTACTTAGCTCACCATTGGGGGTTAATACGATCATTAAAGTCTCTGGTTTAGTTCTGACAGTAACTGTTTCAATCGAGGCATAACCTAAAATCTTGCCTAGCTCTTTTCCTACATAAAACGTAAATAAACCTGACTCCAACTTAACTCTAGCATTTTGCTCAATGTTGGCGACTTGTAGCTCATCAGGAAATAATGACAACAACTCGACTTGTACGCCTTTACCAAACGCCAATTCTATAGCCTCGTTTTTGCTGTAAAAAATTTCAGCAAAACTGGGGGCGGCTCCGCTTAGCAGTAATAAAAAAAGCACAAGAAACCTCCCTTGCCTAATTATTTTCATAGAGTATCTCGCTTACAGAGTTTAATAAACTTCAAAGAACTAAAGCCCTGCAGTTTAACACTACCCACAGATGATTTTATGTTCTTTATAAACTTAAATGTAATTATTCAGTCCCCCTCTTTGAAAAAGAGGGGGTTAGCAACTTAATGCGGGACAGCTTCAACTCAGACGAAAGGCTCAAGGCGAAAGATTAAGTCTAAGAGGTTAGCAACTTAAGGCGGCACAGATACTAGGCTTAACCTTTCGCCTTCGCCCTTTGCCTTTTGTCTGCTCTTAAAAGAACCCTGTCTAAAAGTGAACGACTAAGCTTGTGTCCCGTCTTAAATTGGTAGCCATAAATAGTTATATTCTTTGCTGTGGAAAGAGTGCTGGCTTAAAAAATAAACCCAAAACCCAGATTAAAGTCATCCGGCGCTAGGGCTTGCTTTACTTGTTGTGTAACATAATTGCGATAATCCGCTTTGATGACTACATTAGGAATAGGCTTGTATTGTAAGCCTACCTGAAATATTTCCCAATCCTTAGCAAGATCAACATTAAAACTTGTGGGTGCTTTGGCCATGGTGTTGAGTCGCTCATAGCGGAAGAATGGCGCTAGATATTGTGTGGTGTTTTCCCAGAACAGGGGCAACACATCGTAGCCAGCTTCTGAATACCAGCCATAGTTTTGAGAGCCTATAGTCTTAGCATTCTTTGCACTAAGAGTGCCAGCATCATCAATAAATCCCCATGAACCTAAGGTACGAAATTCTAGGCTACGATATTTCCACTGCACATGTGTTTCATATAACTGAGTAAAGGCATCGACCTTATTCAATGAGGTATTATTTTGCCCAGAATTCCCCACATAGGCCGAACCACCGACAGTAACGCCAGGCAATACAGCAGGAACATAGTCCAAGCGCGCGACATAACCAAAGTTTTCAGCGTTAGCTTTACTACCACCACCACGACCTTCGCGAATACCATCTGAAGTAAACTTAGAGGCATCCAAACCATTAACCACATAAGCGGTATAGGTCAGACTCGGCGTAATTGCACCAAATAAACCCGCGCCCATTTCCCGCCAGGTACTCGGAATGATGTACCGCTCAACTTCGGGACGATTATTACCAAAATAAAATACCGGTTCATGAATTAGATTAACAAAACCCATGGGCATCAAAACCAAACCAGCTCGGATATTAGCCCTAGTATCCATAAGGAAATCTAGCGAGGCAAATTCAACAGATACCTGGCCTTTTGCACCTGTTGTGCCGTGTTCGAATTCAAGCTCACTATTAAATAAAATCTTATCCGTGAATTTGTAACCTGCATATAAAACCATGCGCGCCATATTAGCGCTGTCTTTACTGCTGCCCTTATCGTCCACTTTACCCGAATAATTACCCTCGCCATAGCCGCCGATAGATAGACCTTTGCTCACGCCATAAACTTTCGAGGCAGCAGGGCCCAAACCATATGCACTTTTATATTGAGCTTCTTCAGGAATAGCTAGGTTAGTTCGTAATTTTTCGACTTCCTGACTCAGAATATCGGTTTTTCGCTCCAAATTCTTTACATTGCTAGTGGCAACCTTGGTTTCGGAACTCGGTGCATTGCTGGCAGTCTCTTTATTTTCTGGATTTTGTATAGTGCTAACAGTCACTTTACTTGTGTCTGCTCCCATATTGGCTTTCATGTCGTCAATTTGCTTTTGCTGTGCTTGGATAATTTGCCACATATCTTCCATGGTTTTCGGTTTATCCAAAGCGCTAACAGGCATACTTAAAACAACCAGTGCTCCGCATAACAGCTTCTTTACTAATAGTTTGCTATTGCTCTTCATTTATACATACTCATATTTTTCAGTTAGTTAATTTTAGCCTGATAAATATATAGATGCAAATGATTCCTATTCAAACATAAAAACCTATAACCATTCTTACATTGTAATGCGTTAGTCTGTCTCCGATTTTCACATGACCGGGTGATACTAAAATCCCGGCTAGCAACTTAGGGCGTGACTGTAGTGGTCAAGTTTTTTAAGACACAGAGATAGGTTGTTTCATAGCCATATTGGCTTCATAGTTATTGGGCGAAACATATCCCAATGTAGAATGTAATCGCTGACTATTATAGAAATTAATTATATAGTCGTTGATATTACGCATC
>CAMDNJ010000075.1 GCA_945902915.1 Crenothrix polyspora
CAAGAAGTGATGACTTCTTTGGTGACTTCACCTTTGGAACGGCAACTTGGGCAGTTACCGGGTTTGAATCAGATGTTCTCATCGAGTTCTGGTGGTGCTTCGGTCATCACCTTGCAGTTTAATTTGAATTTGAGCTTGGATATAGCCGAGCAAGAAGTACAAGCAGCCATTAATGCGGCCACTAATTATTTACCTAATGATCTACCTATGCCGCCGGTGTATAGCAAAATAAATCCCGCCGACGCGCCTATCGTCACGCTAGCTGTCAGTTCGAAAATACTACCGTTGACTAAAGTGGAAGATTTGGTTGAAACCCGTTTAGCTCAAAAGTTAGCGCAATTATCGGGGGTAGGGCTAGTCACTATCAGTGGTGGGCAAAGACCTGCCGTGCGTATTCAGGCTAACCCTTCGGCTTTGGCAGCCTACGGCCTTAGTCTGGAAGATTTACGCACGGCCATTACTAATGCTAACGTCAACCAACCTAAGGGCATGTTCGATGGCGCAACGCGTTCGGCCATTATTGATGCCAATGATCAAATACGTTCGGCTTCTGATTATAGCGCCCTCGTTATCGCTTATCGCAATGGTAGGCCGGTACTGTTATCAGATGTGGCAGAAGCCAGTAATGATGCTGAAAATGTGCGCTTGGCCGCTTGGGCGAATGGCACAGCTGCGGTGATCGTTAATATTCAGCGCCAACCGGGCACGAATGTTATTGAGGTGGTTGATAGGATTAAAGAACTGTTGCCTAAATTGCAAGAAGCTTTACCCAGCGGTCTCGATGTGGCCATATTAACGGATCGTACTACCACTATTCGCGCCTCGGTAGAGGATGTGCAAACAGAATTGCTGGTGGCACTAGCCTTAGTGGTGCTGGTGATGTTTCTGTTTTTGCGTAATGCCTATGCCACCGCCATACCGGGCATCGTGGTGCCGTTATCGTTAATTGGCACTTTCGCTGTGATGTATTTGGCGGGCTTTAGTATTAATAATTTAACTTTGATGGCCTTGACCATTGCCGCAGGTTTTGTGGTTGATGATGCCATAGTGGTGATCGAAAACATTACCCGTTACCTAGAAAAAGGTGAAACGCCCTTAAACGCCGCGCTTAAAGGCTCTGAACAAATTGCCTTTACCATTATCTCGCTGACTTTTTCGCTGATTGCCGTACTCATTCCGCTGTTATTTATGGGCGATGTGGTGGGGCGCTTATTTCGTGAATTTGCCATTACCCTAGCCGTGGCGATTTTAATTTCAGCTATTATCTCGCTGACCTTAACACCGATGATGTGCGCGAAAATGCTGCGCTCGCAACATCATCAACAAAAAGACCGCTTTTATATCGTTAGTGGTCAGTTTTTAGATAGGCTGACGGCTTTTTACGCTAAGCGTCTCGATTGGGTCTTAGAGCATCAACGTGCCACGCTAATAGTGGCGGCGTCGACCATGGCTTTGACGGTCTTGCTGTATATGCTTGTGCCTAAAGGCTTTTTTCCTATTCAAGATACCGGCGTTATACAAGGTATTTCTGAGGCGCCGCAAAGCATTTCTTTTGCGGCGATGTCTGAGCGTCAGCAAGCTTTGAGCAAAGTGCTATTGGCCGACCCTGCCGTAGAAAGTGTGTCCTCGTTTATAGGTGTCGATGGCGCTAATCCTACTTTAAATGCCGGACGGGTCACGATTACTTTAAAGCCGCTGGCAGAGCGGGGCATTAAAGTCATGGATATTATTCGTAGACTACAAGTAGCATTGGCGGAGGTAGAGGGGATTTCTTTATATCTACAACCCGTGCAAGATTTAACCATAGAAAATCGGGTTAGTCGGAATCAATATCAAATGACTTTGCAAGCAGCCGATAGAGAGGCCTTGAGCCATTGGGCAGCTCAATTAGTGACGGAACTGTCTAAACAACCCGAGTTTGCTAATGTGGCCACAGATTTGCAAGATCAAGGTTTACAAGCGTATGTGGCTATAGATCGCAGTACCGCCAGTCGTTATGGCATTAGTATAGCCGCGATTGATAATGCCTTATATGATGCTTATGGTCAGCGTTTGGTATCGACTATTTTTACTCAATCGAATCAATATAGAGTGGTGCTGGAGGTTAAACCGGAATATCGTCAAAGTTTGGATGATTTAAAAGCCTTACGTATTCCTAACGCTACCGGTAACCAAGTGCCATTATCGGCTTTAGTGACGGTGACTGAACAAAGTACGCCTTTAGTGACCCAGCATTTAGATCAATTCCCCGCTACTACACTGTCTTTTAATCTAGCACCCGGTGTTGCTTTGGGGGAGGCCATTGCCGTTATTGAAAACACTAAACGTCAGATTGGTTTACCCTTAAGCATGCAAGCTGATTACCAAGGTACCACCTTGGCATTCAGTGCCTCCTTGATGAGTACCTTATGGCTGATACTCGCCGCTATTATCACGGTGTATATCGTCTTGGGTGTGCTTTATGAAAGTTATATCCATCCGGTGACCATACTGTCGACCTTGCCCTCAGCCGGGGTAGGCGCCTTATTGGCCTTGATGTTGTCGAACAATGATTTAGGTATCATTGGTATTATTGGCATTATTTTATTGATAGGTATTGTTAAGAAAAATGCCATTATGATGATCGACTTTGCTTTGGATGCCGAACGCCATCAAGGTAAATCTCCGCGAGACGCTATCTATCAAGCCTGTTTGTTACGATTTCGTCCCATCATGATGACCACGATGGCGGCCTTATTCAGTGCGCTGCCGTTGATGCTGGGGACGGGTGTAGGCTCAGAACTGCGTCATCCCTTAGGTCTTACTATGGTGGGAGGTTTACTGGTCAGTCAGTTGTTGACTTTATTTACTACACCGGTGATCTATCTTGCTTTTGATAACTTAAGTCGGCAATGGTTAGGTAAAAGTGTGACGGTGGCTGTGAGTAATAATAAGGACATCGCGTGAGCCTGTCGGCTTATTTTATTTCGCGTCCGGTTGCGACGACCTTGCTAACACTGGCAGTTACGCTAGCAGGTATCATTGCTTTTTTTCAATTACCGGTAGCACCACTGCCACAAGTTGATTTTCCAACTATTTCCGTGCAAGCCTCTTTACCCGGCGCGAGTCCTGAGACCATGGGTACTTCTGTGGCAACGCCCTTAGAGCGTGCCTTGGGACATATTGCCGGCATCACAGAAATGACCTCGTCTAGTTCCGTAGGCAGCACCAGCATTACTTTGCAGTTTGATTTGGAGCGCGATATTGATGGCGCGGCCAGAGATGTGCAAGCAGCTATTAATGCCGCGATGCGCTTATTGCCCACTAATATGCCTAGTAGGCCTAGTTATAAGAAAGTGAATCCTGCGGATTCGCCGATTATGATCTTGGCGCTGACCTCTGACAGCATGACACGTGGCCAACTTTATGATGCGGCCTCGACTATTTTAGCGCAGCGCATTTCACAGATTCGGGGCATAGGTCAAGTCAATATAGGCGGTAGTTCCTTACCTGCGGTCAGAATACAACTGAATCCTAATGCCTTAACTAAATATAGTATCGGTTTTGAAGCCATACGTTCCGCAATCGCTGCGACTAATGTTAATCAACCTAAAGGTGCCCTAGAAGATGCAGAGCATAATTGGTTGATTTATGCCAATGACCAAGCCAAGACGGCGGCAGATTATCTACCTTTGATCGTCGCCTATCGTAATGGCAGTCCGGTACATTTATCTGATTTAGCGTCTGTTGTTGATTCTGTTGAAGATGTTCGTGCTGCGGGACTCAAAGATGGTAAAACCTCAGTGTTATTGATACTGAATAAACAAGCGGGCGCAAATATTATCGACACGGTTGATAAGGTGAAAGCCTTGTTGCCGCAACTACAAGCCTCTATTCCCAACGCCATTAATTTATCGGTGGTTCTAGATCGCTCTATTACCATCCGCGCATCCTTGCATGAAGTGGAATTGAGTCTGTTGATTTCTGTGCTGCTAGTCATTGGCGTAGTATTACTGTTTTTGGGTAATTTACGTTCAGCGCTGATTCCTATTATTACCGTACCTGTATCTTTAATTGGCACTTTCGGGGTCATGTATTTATTTCATTACAGTTTAGACAATCTATCCTTAATGGCATTAACCATTGCCACAGGTTTTGTAGTGGATGATGCCATCGTGGTCTTAGAAAATACTGAGCGCCATATAGAACGTGGTGTACCTCCAAGAGAGGCGGCCATTAAAGGTGCTAGTGAAGTCGGCTTTACAGTATTGACCATGAGTTTGTCGTTGATCGCGGTATTTATTCCTATATTACTTATGGGTGGTATCGTCGGCCGCTTGTTTCAAGAATTTGCTGTGACGCTTTCTGCGGCAGTATTAGTGTCGTTAGTTATTTCTTTAACCACGACGCCGATGTTATGTGCCTTATGGCTTAAGCCGATACATAAAACGACGCAGCAGCCTTTTTATCAAGCGCTAGAGCTCGGGCTTAAAAGCTGGCAATCAGGCTATGAGCGTAGCTTGCATTGGGCTTTACGGCATAGACGCTTGATGATGGTGTTACTGTTAGCGACCATCGGTTTTAATTTTTATTTGTATTCTATCGTGCCTAAAGGTTTTTTTCCGGTGCAGGATACCGGCAGATTATCGGGTGTTATACAGGCCGATCAAAGTATTTCATCGCAAGCGATGCGTCAAAAGTTGGCTGAATTTGTCAAGCTCTTAGGTGAAGATCCAGAGGTAGAAACGGTGATTGGCTTTACGGGAGGACAACGCGATAGTAACAGTGGCATCATGTTTGCCATGCTTAAACCTTTGGATGAGCGCAAACTAACAATAAATCAGCTGATGGCTCGCTTACGCCAACAATTATCGGATGTGCCGGGTGCTAGGCTGATTTTACAACCACCACAAGATTTACGTATAGGCGCTAGGGGTTCTTCTGCCTTGTTTGAATATGCCTTGCAAGCCGATCAGCTTGCCGATCTTCGTATCTGGATGCCTAAGATTATCCTTGCGCTGTCTCAGCACCCTGAGTTGGTCGATGTTAATACCAATCAGCAAGATAAAGGTCAACAAATTGAGTTGCAAATAGATCGTAAAAGGGCCGCGCAATTGGGCGTTAGTCCGGCGCTGATTGATGCGACGCTTAATAGCGCTTTTGGGCAGCGGCAAGTGTCTGTGATTTATAATCCGCTTAATCAATATCATGTGATTATGGAGGTCGCACCTGAATACTCAGAAAGCGCTGAAGCCTTAAAAAATATTTATGTAAGTGTGCCAGCTATTGCGCCAGCAATAACCGGTGGCCAAGTGCCTTTATCAGCCTTTACTTATTATGGTGTGACTAACACGCCTTTGTCAGTGAATCATCAAGGTCAATTTCCTACCGGTACCCTGTCTTTTAATCTTAAGCCGAGTGTTTCTTTATCACAAGCTACGCAGATTATTAACGAGACTATGGATAATTTGGGTGTGCCAGCTTCTATGCATGGTAGTTTTCAGGGCACGGCTAAGGCTTTTCAACAATCATTAAAGAATCAACCCTGGTTAATTTTGGCAGCTTTGGTTTCTATCTATATTGTCTTAGGCGTGTTGTATGAGAGTTATGTGCATCCTCTGACCATCTTATCGACTTTACCTTCTGCCGGTGTAGGCGCTATTTTAGCGCTGTTACTGTGCGAGATGGATTTTAGTATTATCGCTATGATCGGCGTCATTTTACTGATTGGTATCGTTAAAAAAAATGCCATCATGATGATCGATTTTGCCTTACATGCTGAGCGTACTTTGGGTATGGTTCCTGAAACAGCCATCTTTACTGCGTGCTCTTTGCGTTTTCGACCCATTATGATGACCACTTTTGCCGCTTTACTGGCGGCTTTGCCTTTGGCCTTGGGTACGGGTTATGGCGCAGAGTTACGTAAGCCTTTAGGGATTGCTATTGTCGGTGGTCTGCTGCTGAGCCAATTGTTAACGCTCTATACCACGCCTATCGTGTATTTATATTTAGATCGCTTGCAAACGTGGTGTAGGCACTGCTTTAAACCACTATCTAGCCCTATAGACAGTCTTTGATGCAATTTATGAACCATTGCCCACAGTTAAATAATCTGTGTACTTGGAGTAAAACAGCTTCAGCTGTTTTAAAATGCTGAGCTGAAGCTCAGCATTCCACACTAACTATTTTCTCTTAATTGTGGCTAGTGTCCTATGAACTTAAACTTTGTTAAATCACCTATGACTCTGTCTTTATTTCGCTTATTGATAACGTGTGCTTTATTGCTAGTCGGTGCTTGTACCGTAGGCCCTAATTATGTGCTGCCCACGACAGCCATTCCTGAAAGCTATAAAGAAGTAAAAGGCTGGAAGCAAGCTCAACCCCAAGATGATGTCTTACCCGATCATTGGTGGGAGATTTTTCATGATGCAACGCTTAACGCTTTAGAAGAGCAGGTCAATAAGGCTAACCAGTCGATTATTCAGGCTGAAGCGCAATACAAGCAAGCACAGACTATGGTGCAAGGCGCAGCGGCGGCTTATTTTCCTACCGCACAAGCCTCAGCTACTGTTAACCGATTTCGTGCGGCTAGTGGTCAGAATGTAGCGGTTAATGGGGTCAAGTTTTTGTTTGGTACCGTAGTCAGCGCTGCCTGGGCACCTGATTTATGGGGTAGTGTGCGTAGGCAAGTGGAAGCTAGCGAAGATAGTGCACAAGCGAGTGCCGCGACCTTACAAGCCTTACGCTTAACTTCTCAAGCAGCCTTGGCGCAAAGTTATTTTCAAATACGTGCTTTAGATGCTCAAATTAAGCTGATGAACGAGACCTTGGCGGCTTATGATAAATCATTGCTGATTACTAAAAATCGTTATGTCGCCGGTGTGGCTGCTAAATCAGATGTGGTTTTAGCAGAAACTCAGCTTGAAGCTACTCGTGCACAAATGCTTAATTTAGGCATCCTACGTGCCCAACTCGAACATGCGATAGCGGTACTCATGGGTAAAGCGCCAGCGGAACTGAGCATTGCAGTCGTCGCCTTTGATACGACCATCCCAGCAATACCCGCGAGTTTACCTTCACAACTCTTAGAGCGTAGACCCGATGTCGCTGCGGCTGAGCGAGCCGCAGCCGCAGCCAATGCACAAATTGGTGTCGCTAAAGCCGCCTACTTTCCTAATTTAAATCTTGCCGTGTCTAATGGTCAACAGGCTAATATTTTAACTAACTTAATGAATACCAGTGCCCGCTATTGGGCCTTGGGGCCAGCAAGTTTGGCTATACCTTTATTTGATGGCGGTGCCCGTAGCGCGCAATTACAACAAGCCATCGCTGTCTATGATGCCAGTGTTGCCGGTTACAGACAGGCGGTGTTGGTGAGTTTTCAGCAAGTAGAAGACAATCTGGCGGCGCTAAGGATTTTAGAAGCAGAAGTTGACGTGCAAAATAAAGCCGTAGCCTCTGCTCATAAAGCCGTAGAGCTCACCACTAACCAATATCAAGCCGGTACGGTCAGTTATTTAAATGTCATTGTTAATCAAACCACAGCGCTTTCTAATGACATCACGGCCGTTAATCTACAAAGCCAACGTTTGGTAGCGGCCGTGCAATTAGCTACAGCCTTAGGCGGTGGTTGGAATAGCAAAGCTTTACCGACCAGAGATCAAACGGGTGGTGAGGTCAAGTGGTCACAGTTTTTACCTGTGCCGATTGTTGATTAGGTGGGTTTCTTACAATAGTAAGTTTTCATCTATGGGAATAAATCGGCTAGCGGCTTTAATCAACGAGGGCGCTGTTAAAGCCTGCACACCATAGACTTCAGTTTCAACGGCGTATGTGTCACGCACTTTATTCAGTAATAAATCAAAGTCGCCATCGCCTGATAATAAGATAATTACATCCGCTTGCTCGGCGTATTCGATGACATCGAGGGTAATGCCGACATCCCAATCACCTTTAGCCGAGCCATCACTGCGCTGAATATAAGGTTTTAGTTTAACCTCAAAACCTATTTGCCTAAGGATTTGTTGAAAACCCAATTGCTGGCTATCGCCTTTATCAATAGCGTAAGCAAAAGCACCAACCATGGTTCTATTGGCTGTCGCTAGTGACCAGAAGGCGCTGTAATTAAAATGCCGGCGATAGCTTTGTCTAGTGGTGTAATATATGTTTTGCACATCGACAAAGATAGCGACCTTTTTCATGAGCTATTTAATAAAAGAACAGCAGTAATCGGTTGCAGTCTTAACCTTTACGGTGAAAGCCGCATTAGCAGGTACATCAAAAGCTTCGCCGCCGCTAATCGCTTGCCATTCATCGTTACCTGGTAATAAAACCTCAAGCTCACCCGCTAATATTTCCATCAGCTCTTTATCGGCGGTGTTGAAAGTGTATTCACCGGGCAACATGAAGCCTAAGGTTTTTAACGAGCCATCAGCAAAACGAATAGTGCGGCTACTTACATTACCGTCGAAATAGACATTCGCTTTTTTGATAACTGAGACATTAGTAAATTCTGACATGGTAGATCCTTAGGTTGTGAATAAGAGAATATGAGGGGCGCATGATAACAGATTGTTAGCTCAAAGTGTTTTGCGTAGCATGAAAAGCCTAGGTGCGGTAGCGCTGGTTACCGTGCTGTAAAGTATCTGATAACTAAACTTTGAATTATCCAGTTGCTCACACCAGTGTTCTATTTGTGCAGTTTCTAAGTCTCCACCTTCATGACCAGGATAAGCCATAATCGTCATAATGCCTCCTACCGCTAATAAGGCTGTAGCAGCGTTTAAAGCGCATAAGGTGGACTCTGTTTGGGTAATAATACTTTTATCACCGCCCGGTAAATAACCCAGATTAAACATAATGGCTTTAATGTGGCCATGATGCTGTACAGGAATTTTATCAGCCATGAGCTCATGACTGGCATGGATTAAAGTAAGCCCCGTTGCTCCCGCGCTGTTAGTTTGAGTAGCGGCGATAGCGGCTAGTTGTATATCAAAACCAAAGACTTGTCCTGAGGGCGCGACTAGACTCATTAAAAACACAGCATCATGGCCATTACCTAGGGTGGCGTCAATAGCAATATCACCGGGCAATAGCAGGGCGCTGATGTGTTGATGAGCGATATTAATAAGGGAAATGCGTTGCATAATAACGTGCTATAGAAGAAGGGTAGGGACTATGGTTTATTAAAGCGTCTGCAAATAGCTGTGAAAATTTAGGTATTTGTAAGCTGCCTTTAGCACCAAAGCCATTAAAGATAGCAAGCTGAGGCAGCTTAGGATGCTCGCCGGTAAAGGCTTGTTTATCTAAGGTACAAGGGCGAATATTAGCTAGCTGGTCAATAACAGATAGCTCAGATAACTTAATGCCGCTGTGCTTAAGTGACTGCAATAAAGCATTTTTGGCTAGTTGCGTAGGTACAGTATTAAGATGCACCCGATCAAAGCTGGCACCTAGTCGACTACGCTCATTATCTAAAGGGATTAACCAGTCACCGAAATTATAGATAACATCAGGCAACGGGCTTTGGTGTTGCAGGGTTAAGATTTCCCCTTTAACGAGCTGAAAGGGCAGCCAAGAAAACCAAGGGTTATGCGTTGCGTGATGGCCTTCACAAAAGACTATTTTCTTAAAAGTCATGTCCTGCCAGTTTAATGAGGGTAGCCATTGTATGTCTTGATAATTCACGTCTGTTTGGCGATAACAGCCGCGTTCAATAAAGTACTGCTTTAAGCAACTTAATAATAAGCGCGTCTGTAGAAAACCTGTTTGTTGCTGCTCTAAATAAGGATAAGCATCTGTAGCAATAATGGCCTTCACATAGTCTTTATAAGCAGGATCAGCCAAGCGTTTATGCGCGTTAGTTAATAACAGTTCATTATTAAGCAGCCTTTGCATAGGCTTTTCGATATAAAAATCCTGCTTAAAGAACTGACTTAATTGCTCATAACAGCGCATAGCGCTAGGCAATAAGTGTTCGACCTCCGCAGACTTTACCAAGCGCATACCGGTCACGGGATTAATGAGTCCCGCTGCCACTTTGGAGGCGTTCTCTAGGCCATTATCGACCACTATGATCTTAAAGCCGCGTTGTAGCAGTTCCCAAGTGAGCAAGCTACCCGCTAAGCCTTGGCCTATGATTAAGTAGTCATACTTAGTCATAGGGCATCAACAGCAGCGCTTAATACCATTCCATTTTTCATCTTGCCATTGTTTGAAAAACTCGGCTTTGCTTAATAGCGGATGCTCGTCTTTACCTGAATGCGTTAAGGCATAATGAGTTAAGTATTGCTCATAAGCATCATCACCAGATAGACGGCGCACGAAGCGCCAAGCTTTTTTAAATGAGCTAAGCATTAATCTCTCACCCAGTCTTCAACTAAACGACTAGGGCTATGCGCAGATTCGGTCAGCGGTAAGACCGGTAGTCCGTTTAGTGTGCGAACAGCAACGCGCAGCATATCAAACACAATAAGCCATAATAGACTAATAAAGAACACGGTCAGCCAAGCATCAAACTGTAAGTTAAATATCAACTGCGGAGCAATTTTTGCTTTTTCTACAGATAAGCTACCAGCGGCTAGTTTATCGCTAAGATCATTAGCGGCAGCAAAGAATCCAATGCGAATATCAGTGCTAGTGATCTTTTGGTATGCGGCTGTGCTGGTAATAATGATGAGCCAAGTAAGCGGAAGGCCTGTAACCCACGCGTACTTTTGTTTACCCGATTTGATTAAAATACCCGTTGCCACGCACAGCGCAATAGCCGCCAACATTTGATTAGCGATACCAAACAAAGGCCATAAAATATTAACGCCGCCGTTCGGATCAATCACGCCAATATAAAGGAAATAACCCCAAGCAGAAACCACAATAGCGCTGGTGAGTATCACCGAAGGTGTCCAAGAGGTTTCGCCCATTTTAGGCCAGATATTGCCTAGCATGTCTTGCAACATAAAACGACCGACCCTTGTTCCGGCATCTAAGGTAGTCAGTATAAAGATCGCCTCAAACATAATGGCAAAGTGATACCACAAGGCCAATAGACTTTCGCCAAAGGCACTGCCGAAAATACTCGCCATACCGACAGCCAAAGAAGGTGCGCCGCCAGTGCGAGCAAACAAACTATCTTCACCCATTTGTTTAGCGAGTAATTGCATGTGTTCGACGGTCACTGGATAACCCCAAGACGATATTTTAGCAACAGCCGTGGCGGCATCTGCGCCAACAACACCTACGCCACTATTAATAGCGAAAAACACACCTGGCTCTAGCACGGTGGCGGCGATCATCGCCATAATGGCCACGAAGGATTCTAATAACATGCCACCATAACCGATCATGCGGATATCACGCTCATTACTGAGCAACTTAGGCGTAGTACCTGAAGCTATGAGCGAGTGAAAGCCCGAAATCGCGCCGCAGGCGATGGTAATAAAAACAAAGGGAAATAACTTGCCGCCAAAGATAGGGCCTGTGCCATCAATGAATGGCGTGATAGCTGGCATTTTAATGGTGGGTTGCAGGGTAATAATAGCAACGGCCAATAAGGTAATGGTGCCGGCCTTCATGTAAGTAGATAAATAATCACGCGGCGCTAACAATAACCATACCGGTAAAATAGCGGCAGCAAAGCCGTAAGCCATAATCCACCAAGCAAGGGTTAAACCTTCGCGATCAAACAGCATGCGTAAGGTTTCATCTGCGTCTATATAGCGACCGCCCACTACCGAAAGTAACAGTAAAACCACGCCGATTAACGAACCTTCTAATATCTGACCAGGCCGTAAATAACGCATATAAAAACCAATAAATATGGCGATAGGAATCGTGGCCGATACCGTAAAGGTTGCCCAAGGACTATGCTTCATGGCGTTCACCACCACCAAACCTAAAACGGCTATCAAAATTATCATAATGGTAAAGGTGCCGATCAGCGCCGCCGTGCCACCTAAAGGTCCCAGTTCTTCACGCGCCATTTGACCTAAACTTCTAGCGTTGCGGCGCGTGGATAAAAACAAGATCACCATATCTTGCACACAACCACCGATGACCGCGCCTAAGATGATCCACAAGGTTCCGGGTAGATAACCAAATTGCGCAGCTAGGGTAGGGCCGACTAAAGGCCCAGGACCTGCAATGGCAGCAAAATGATGGCCGAACACCACCCATTTATGGGTAGGGACAAAATCACGGCCATTATCAAGACGTTCGGCAGGTGTGGCTCTGCTTTCATCAACTACTAATACCGTGGCCGCTAGCCAAGCCGCATAAAATCGATAGGCTAAGGCATAAACGCAAAGTGCAGCGGTAATAAACCAGAGTGCACTGATGCTTTCGCCGCGATTTAAAGCGATAGCACTCAGAGCGAACGCGCCTAAGACAGCGATCAATAGCCAGGGGATTGTTTTTACTAATTTATTCATAAGCTTTTTTTATGGTTTACTGTTGCTTGGAGTAAAACAGCTTTAGCTGTTTTAAAGGCAATAGCTGAAGCTATTGCACTCCAGGAATATGTTGTTTTTATCTTACAATGAGCACTCTACGCATAAAGTGAGAGTTATGTAGGGTGGATAAGCACAGCGCATCCACCGATTGTGCAGGATGCGCTGTGCTTATCCGGCAGTTGCTTGGAGTAAAACCGCTTCAGCTGTTTTAAAGGCAATAGCTGAAACAATTACACTCCAGGAATTTACTTAGTATTTTATAT
>CAMDNJ010000076.1 GCA_945902915.1 Crenothrix polyspora
TGGCGCTTATATTGTTTGCTTTGGATGACAGCTCCACTAATGTTCTTTACCTTTTCGGCTAATATCATTTGGACTTATCCTTTGCCTGGATTACCCGGCTTTGCTTTGCTGCTGGCCGATTGGTTTCCTCTACGTTCTAAGTACAAAACGGCTTTAGCTTTGTGCGTGCCCTTGGGCTTTTTTGGTTTGGTAGCGGCTTATCATTATCCTAATGCTGATTTTTTTAGATCACAAAAACCTTTAGTGGAAGCTTATGAGCGCTTAGCATTGGCCGATGAGCGCTTGATTTACCTTAATGAAAGACCTTATTCCGCACAGTTTTATAAGCAAGGACAGGCGGTGCTAGTGACTGGCATTCCTGAATTGCAAGCTAGTTTGACTGAGGCACATCATGACTTTTATGTGATTAAAGATGAACAGATGGTTACAATCCCCGAGCAACTAAAGCAACACCTTAATCCTGTTAAGCACTATCACTTATTTACTTTGTATCAAGCACAGACAAAATAATGACTAAAGCATCGATAGATCTCATTATTAATGCTGATGACTATGGTTATTACCCGTGTGTTAGTAAAGGCATCTTAGAGGCAGCAAAAGCAGGTGCGTTAACTGCAACAGGAATTTTAGCGAACAGCCCCGATTTAGCAACACAGTTGCAATGGCTAAAAGGCATTGAAGCATTAGATGTGGGCGTCCATTTGAATTTGACCTACGGACAGCCTTTAACTAAGGGTATGGCGGAAAGGTTAGAGCCTTGGCAAGGTCAGTTTCCTAATGCTTATGCTATGAGCGGGCTTTTGTTGACAGGAAGAATGAGCCTTGTTGATGTTAGAGCAGAATGGCGTGCACAGATAGAAACCTGCCAAGCACAGAAATTGCGCTTTTTAAATTCTCATGAACATATCCACATGTTGCCGCTATTGTTTCCGTTAGTGCTGGAACTAGCCAAGGATTATGGTATTCAATATGTGCGTTTGACCCAAGCTGAGTGGCTTGCACCTTTTAGGTTGTCGGCGCTCATTCGTAATAGCTTGATGCAAACCATGCACTTTATTAATCAAGGTCATCTTAAAGTAAAGCAGCCGTTATTTTTAGGCTTAAGTCGTAGCGGCAAGTTGGATTACGATTATTTAACAACGATTTTTTCAAAATTAAAGCCGGGGCAAAGCTATGAACTCATGTGTCATCCTGGACACTTTGACCCCACTGAAATTTCAGATACTAAATTACTGTCTTATCATGACTGGGAGGCTGAGTTGGCATTATTACAAAGCCCTAAAATCCATGCTTTATATGAGAAGTACGGTATCCGTTTGAGCCAATATCCACACTAGATTAACGAGAGCTAAGACCTTAATGACCTCAGAAAACAAGCCTATCATCAGCGCAGTTATTCCTGCCTATAACGAAAATCAGGGTATTAGCGCGGCTATAACTCATATCGCAGGCATTTTAAATGCTTGTGAAAGCGCATGGGAAATTATTGTCGTAGATGATGGTAGTCATGATCAAACTTATCAGCAAATATGTCAGCTTTCAAAAGCTGAACCTAGAATTAAAGGTTTATCCTTAAGTCGAAATTTTGGTAAGGAAGCGGCTATGCTGGCTGGATTAGCTCATGCTAAAGGTGAAGCGGTTATTATTATCGATGCTGATTTGCAACATCCACCTAGTTTCATTCCTGAAATGGTCGATAAATGGCGTGCAGGCGCTCAAATCGTTCATTTAGTTAAGCGTAATCGAGAAGAAGATTCGGTAGCAAAAAAAGCTGCGGCCTATTGCATAAATCAATTGATCTCTGGCTTGGGTGGCATCAATGTAAAAAATTCTTCCGATTTTAAATTGTTGGATAGAGAGATTGTCGATATTATTGTTCATCAGTTACCTGAGCGAGAACGTTTTTTTCGTGGACTGACCAGTTGGTTGGGTTTTTCAGAGGAGTATATTTTTTTCGACGTTGCTAGTCGTCAAGGTGATGAAAGTAAATGGTCGTTTTTGCAGCTTTTAGAGTTAGCGATTACTGCACTGACTTCATTCACGTCATTACCCTTGCGTATTGTGACCCTTCTAGGGTTTGCAACGTTAATTCTGGGGTTTGTTGTGGCAAGTGAGGCGCTTTGGTCTTTAATTCTAGGCCAGTCAGTTTCAGGTTTTGTAACCATCATTATTAGTCTGTTATTGATTGGCAGTTTTATTATGATCAGTCTAGGCATTATAGGTGAATATATTGCTAAGATTTATGAGGAAGTAAAAGCTAGGCCGCATTACTTAGTGAAAGCTAGCGTTGGCATTAATAAAGAAAAACAATAATGGGCTTAAGGTTTACTATTGATGGTACTTGTAGAGCGTAGTCGATTTCCATGTTTAGATTGAAGCAACCCATGCATAGTGAATAAACGGCATAATATGAAAGAACAAGATAAAGTATTTCAACAGACGGCTCGCGTGGAAGATTTTACTTTTGACGAGCGAGTCGCTAAGGTTTTTGATGATATGGTTTCGCGTAGCGTGCCTTTTTATAATGAAATCCAACGCATACAATCCGATTTAGTGATGAATTTTTTGCCTGAACAAGATGGCGTTGTTTGTGATTTAGGTTGCTCTACGGGAACGACTATCAATGTGCTCAGTCAGCATCCACTCTGCCCTAATAGCACTCGCTTTATAGGCTATGATAATGCCGAATCTATGTTGGCTAAGGCGCGTGAGAAACTGTGTTCACAAATAGCGAGCGGTCGAGCATTATTGGTTACGGCTGATATTAATCATTTGCCGGAACTACCCCCTTGTGATGTCGTTATCGTTAATTGGACGCTGCAGTTTGTTCGGCCTATCGATAGAGAAGCGGTGCTGAAAACAATCTATGATGCGTTAAAGCCGGGTGGCGTTCTGTTATTATCAGAAAAAACCTTGGATAATGACCCATTGCTTAACCGCTTGTACATCGATCATTATCTGCAATTTAAGAAATCCCAAAGTGGCTATACCGATCTTGAAAATCAGCGCAAAAGAGAAGCACTAGAAAATGTATTGGTTCCTTATCGTTTAGATGAAAACTATCAGTTATTGGCCCGCACCGGCTTTGCTCGTTGGAGTACCTATTTTCAATGGTTTAATTTTGCTTGTTTAATCGCTGTTAAGGGTTAAGGAGTCATTGCCCGCAGTTAAGTAGTTAGTTGCTTGGAGTAAAACAGCTTTAGCTGTTTTAAAAGGCAATAGCTGAAGCTCAGGTGTAGGTCGGGTTAGCGACAGCGTAACCCGACATACGCAATCGCTTTGTCCCATGTTAAGTTGGTATCCCCCAATAACCAGCACTATAACTGGCTATATCTCTGCATAAAATCCGCCCAAAAGCCGAAAAACCAGCAAAAAACAGGCAATTTCACGGCGACAAACTCGCAATCGGTGGCTCTCGATTGGCATTTGTCGCCTCAAAGATGCAAATGCTTCGCTCTCGAATCGGAATCCGCTGCGCCCGATTGCACTACAAAAGACAAAAACCAGCAATTCTAAAGCTCATGATTTGCAATCAGGGTCATCAACATGGGCAGCAAGAGTAAAAGAATGGCCGTCGAAACGTTTTCTGCGGCGATTTTTGCTTAAACAAATCGGAATCTTGCCTTCTAAGTTCCGATACCTGCCTGAAGGATTGCCCTTCAAGACAGACCAAATCGCACTCCTTCGCTCTTGATTGCACTTCAAAACAGAAAAATCAGCAAATCGAAAGCATATGATGGGCAATCAGGGCCATCAACATGGGCAGCGAGAGCAAAAGATTTGCCGTCAAAAGGTTTTTTGCGGCGATTTTTGCTTAAACAAATCGGAAACTTGAGGGCTAAGTTCCGAACTGTCCCTACCTGATTCGCATTCTGCTGGGCTTGCTGTCCTGTCAAAAATGAGCAAATTCGGCAAATCCTTAGTAAGGGCGGGTTTTATTTTGACTTATGACGGCATAGACTTATAGTTAGACCCGAGCTGATAAGGTCTTTGCGAAGTGCCTAAGACTTAACAGCTCATTCTTCCACTCCATCGACATTCTGTAAACCTCAAGCCCCCTTGCAAAACGGGACACTGATTTTTACTATGCTTTAGCTAACCACTGATAGTCCTGTTAATTTCACGATTTAACTTAATGGAGTACCTGTATGCAAGCCAAGCTTATTACGACCTTCGATCGAAGGCAGCTGGCGTCATGCCTTGTCCTCATTAACCTCCACCCATATTCTCTTAGAAGGTCTGATACCCGGGCAAGCTTATTGGGTAAGGGTACGCGGCATCGGTACTGCGGGTGCAGGGGTATGGACAGAGCCGGTTAATTTGATTGTTGATGGAGGTGGAGGAAAATTCATCTCATGTTATGGAGCCTAGTAGGTTGGGCTAACGGCTCTATCGTTAACCCAACATTTCCACATGAAGACGTTGGGTTGCGAAAAGATGCAACCCAAGCTACTGTAACGCTTCATTTTTAACAGGACGGTAAGGGCTTAGCTGATATAATTCAAAGGATGAAATATAACGATAATATATTTTAAACAAACCTATACAACTTATTGGTAAAAAATCACTATAGTGTTGGTGAAAGTGAAAACCTAAGTTTAGATAGCGTTTTAAATATTATTGCAATCCATCTGTTTTCTTAGCCTCGCGTCCTAATCCTACTATCGTTAATGAACAATAAAATCCCTTTTATAGCTATACCTTTATTACTGTCGGCCTGTAGTTCTGGTGGAATATTTACTACAGTAGGCCCCGATTACATAGCTGATAAACCCACAACGCCAACAAACTGGTATAGCCCACAACCAGACTATGAGGCACAAAAACTGGCGCATCAAGGTAAGCTAGCGGAATTAATTCACTGGTGGGAGCACTTTCATGATCCTGTGCTAACTCGGCTTTTAAGTGCTGCAGAAACAGTGAATCCTACTTTAGCAGACGCTAAAGCACATATAGAGGAAGCCAGAGCTAATGTGGTCAGTGCTGATGGCGCTGTGTTGCCCAGCATCGATTTCTCTCAAGGTGTTAAACGCTCCTCGTCTTCATTCGGGGCTACACCCTTCATGTGGAACCAGTATTCAGCGGGACTACAATCGAGTTGGGAAGTTGATTTATTTGGTGGCTTAGCACGCCAACAACAAGCTACGCGTAGTCAATTAGAGTCCAGAAACGCTGCGTGGCATGATGCAAGAGTAGCCGTGGCTGTAGAAGTCGCTGATGCTTATTTAGCTTATCGCTATTTAGAAGTACAGAAACAAATAATGCAAGCGGATACAGCTTCAAGAATTGAATCTTCACGTTTAACAGCCATCGCCAATGAACAGGGTTTTTACTCTCAAAGTGAAGTTGCTTTAGCCCGTGCCAGTGCAGCCGAAGGGAATAAATCGGTATTACAACAAACAGCCCAGAGTGAACGTGCAATTAAAAGCCTAGTCGCCATGACGGCTATAGAAGAACCTGTGCTGCGTCAATTATTAAATCCTGCCTCGGATCAGTCTGCTAAGCTACCTAGTCCCGCTAAATTTACTATCGATACTTTACCTGCCAAGGTTTTATTACAAAGACCGGATGTGGCGGCTGCTGAGCGGGATGTCGCAGAGGCCAGTGCTAATATAGGTGTTCAACGCGCAAAACAGTATCCAAAATTGAGTTTATCTGGAAATATCACTCCCACTTTACAGAGTATAAATGGCGGGGCGTTATTGCTGGCACAAACGTGGGCGATTGGCCCTACATTAAGTTTGCCACTGTTTGACTCAGGTAAACGTGCCGCTGATGTTGAAGCTGCCAAAGCCAAATATCAAGCCGCGTCCAGTCGCTTTCACAGTAAAGTCCGTACAGCGGTAAAAGAAGTTGAACAGGCCTTAGTGCGTTTAAATAGTGCTGACAAAATCTTACCAGAGGCACAGTTAGTGGTTGAGGGTTATAGCACTCATTTTAAGGCGGTTCAGACGCTATACCAAAACGGTTTGGGCAATTTGCTCAATGTTGAAGTAGCAAGACGTCAGAGGCTTACTGCCGAATTAGCCGTAAAAGAACTGGAACGAGAACAGGTGAGTGCTTGGATTGCCTTATATCGCGCGGCTGGCGGCAATTGGTCAAAGGATCAAAATAATGACACAAACAATGGAAAAAAATCATGACTCAACGGAATACAGGCCTACTAATCTTTGCTTTACTATTAATCATCGGCATAGCGATAGTCATCAGTCGTGGTCATGAATCTAGTCCTACACCTCTCTCAGTCACAAGCAATCCAGCACTCAGCGTATCAGTGATTCTACCGGTAACGGATAATATTCCAATCACGCTGACGGCTAACGGCTCTGTTGCGGCATGGCAAGAAGCCATTATCGGCGCTGAAATTGGTGAGTTACGCTTAACTGAAGTCTATGCTCAAGTGGGCGAAAAGGTAAAAAAAGCTCAAGTGCTAGCGACGTTTGCAAATGACAGTGTTTTAATTGATATTGCCCAAAGTCGAGCGGCTTTATTGGAAGCCGAAGCCAATTATAGCGATGCTCATATTAATGCAGAACGTGCTGATAAAGTCTCTGTTTCTGGTGCTTTAAGCTCTCAGCAAGTTAATCAATATCAAAATCTTTCTAAGACCACGCAAGCAAAAGTAGACTTAGCCCAAGCTCAACTTAATGCGCAGTTACTACGCTTGAAATATACGCAAGTGTTAGCTAGCGATGAGGGTGTTATTTCTTCAAGTACAGCCACTTTAGGTGCGGTGGCGACTAAAGGCCAAGAGTTGTTTCGGTTAATACGTCAAAATCGTCTTGAATGGCGAGGCGAAGTGACCGCCGCAGAAATGCCCCAGCTTAAACCTGGCATTAAGGTTACCGTTGAGGTACCAAATGTTGGTCATGTTGAAGGCACGATTCGCAACCTTGCCCCAACCCTTAACTTACAAAACCGTAATGGCCTCGTTTATGTAGATTTACCCAATGCTACTTTAAGTGGCTTACGAGCGGGTATGTTTGCTCGTGGTGAAATACATTTAAACTCCTCCACCGGCCTTACCGTGCCACAAGAGTCACTATCCATGCGCGACGGTTTTAGTTATTTATTTCTATTAACCGATCAAACTGAAGAACGTGGACATGTAAAGCAAGTTAAAGTGCAGTTAGGCAGACGCTATGGCAACAGACTAGAAATTTTATCGGGTATTACAGACCAGGATCGCCTAGTAGCGAGTGGATCGGCTTTTTTAACCGATGGCGATCTTGTTAGGGTGGTTGCTGAATGAATATTTCAACATGGTGCATTAAAAACCCAATTCCGGCCATCATGCTGTTTGTCATGCTTTGTTTTGGCGGCTTGATCAGTTTCAAGGCCATGAAGATTCAGAATTTTCCTGATCTTGATTTGCCCACCATTACGGTTACTGCGTCTTTACCCGGTGCCTCGCCGGCTCAATTAGAAACAGAAGTCGCTCGAAAAATAGAAAATGCTATTGCTACTTTGCAAGGTTTAAAACACATCACTTCCAAGGTGCAGGACGGCAATGTCACTATTATTAGTGAATTTCGCTTAGAAAAGCCCGTGCAAGAAGCCTTAGATGATGTGCGCTCTGCAGTATCAAAAGTCCGTACTGATTTACCCAGTGATTTGCGCGACCCCATCGTTACTAAGCTTGATTTAGCCTCTGCCCCAATTTTAGCCATCACTGTAAGTTCTGCACGTCGAGATGATGAGGCGCTGTCTTGGTTTGTTGATGATGTCGTCACCAAAAAGTTGCTAACGGTACGCGGTGTAGGTGCCGTTAATCGGGTGGGTGGCGTCACCCGAGAAATAACGATCTCCTTAGACCCCGTTAAACTTCAAGCCTTGGGTGCAACAGCTGCCGATATTTCTCGGCAACTTCGGGTCATACAGCGTGAAAGTGCTGGCGGCAGAATGAATTTAGGGGTAGGTGAGCAACCTGTACGCACCTTAGCCAATGTCGCGTCGGTTGCAGAAATACGCTCTATGCAATTGTCCTTGACCGATGGTCGCCATATCCAACTTGATCAAGTCGCCAAGGTCGAGGATTCGGTTTCTGAGCCCCGCGCATTAGCCTTATTAAATGGCAAAGCAGTGGTTGGCTTTGAAGTCACTCGCAGTCGTGGTGCTAGTGAAATTGAAGTCGGTGCAGGCGTGCAAAAAGTATTAGCCGAATTGCGGCTTGCTAATCCCGATGTTGACTTTACTGAAGCTTTTAACTTTGTGATTCCTGTTAAAGAGGAATTTCAGGGTTCCATGACCATGCTCTTTGAAGGTGCTTTGCTGGCAATTTTAGTGGTCTGGTTATTTTTACGAGATTGGCGAGCTACTTTTGTTTCAGCTGTTGCCTTGCCGCTCTCCGTTATTCCAGCTTTTATTGGTATGGAATATCTAGGATTTTCACTGAATGTTATCACGCTATTAGCGCTATCTTTGGTTATTGGCATATTGGTTGATGATGCGATAGTTGAGGTCGAAAATATCGTCCGGCATTTAAGAATGGGCAAAACACCCCTACAAGCAGCCATAGAGGCAGCCGATGAAATTGGCTTAGCCGTAATAGCGACCACTTTGGCCTTAGTCGCCGTATTTTTACCGACTGCTTTTATGAGTGGTATTGCCGGTCGTTTTTTTAAACAATTCGGCTGGACCGCGGCTTTAGCGGTATTAGCATCCTTAGTGGTTGCAAGGATGCTGACTCCGATGATGGCGGCTTATCTGTTAAAAGCTCGTGGTCATGAACAGGTCAAAGAAGGCGCCATTATGCAAAACTATATGCGCTTAGCGACTTGGAGTCTGCAGCATAGGTTTCTTACTATTTGCGCTGCGGCCGCATTTTTTATCGGATCTATATTGTTAATACCTCTGTTACCCACAGGTTTTATCCCTCCAGATGATAATCCACAAACACAAGTCTTTGTAGAGTTACCCCCAGGTTCGAGTTTGGAGCAAACTAAAGCAAGTGCAGAAGCCGCCAGAGAACTGGTGGCTGGCATCAACTATGTTAATAGTATTTACACGACCATCGGCAGTGGCTCAGCGGGTACTGACCCTATGGCTGGAGCACAAGGTACTGGCGAAGTGCGCAAAGCCACCTTAACCATTACCTTAGCCGATCGTCAAGATAGACCGATACGTAAGCAAGTCATAGAACAAGAGATACGTCTAGCTCTGCAAAAATTACCGGGGGTTAGAACCAAAGTAGGCTTAGGTAATTCTGGCGAAAAATTCATCCTAGTGCTGAGTGGTGACGATGCACAAGCTTTAATGACTGCGGCTCGTAATCTTGAACTTGATCTTAGAAGCATACCTGGTTTAGGTAGTATTGCTTCTAGTGCTGCACTGGTAAGACCAGAAATTGCAGTTAGACCCGATTTTGCCCGCGCCGCTGATTTAGGTGTAACCACCACTGCCTTAGCTGACACGCTGCGAATAGCAACCTTAGGGGATTATGATTGGTCTTTATCCAAGCTCGATTTAGCCCAACGCCAAGTGCCTATCGTCGTGAAACTAGAAGAAAAAAGTCGACATGATTTAAGTGTATTAGAAAGACTTACCGTCCCTACATCAAAAGCTAGCCTTGGCTCAGTGATGGTGGGACAAGTTGCTAAACTGGAGTTGTCGAGTGGTCCTGCTGTGATTGATCGCTACGATCGTTCACGTAATATCAATTTTGAGATTGAACTTTCAGGTATGCCATTGGGTGACGTTACTGCTGCTGTAGAGAATCTAGCTAGCATTAAGAATTTACCTGCGGGGGTAAAGCGCATCAACATCGGTGATGCTGAAATGATGGGCGAATTGTTTGCCAGTTTCGGCCTAGCCATGCTCACTGGCGTATTGTGCATTTTTATCGTATTGATTTTACTGTTTAAAGACTTTATTCAGCCTATCACCATATTAGCAGCGCTACCCTTGTCATTTGGTGGTGGCTTTGTTGCACTTTTATTAACAGGCAAGGCTTTTTCTATGCCGTCATTAATTGGACTGATTATGTTAATGGGCATTGCTACTAAAAACTCTATCTTGCTGGTGGAATATGCCATAGTCGCAAGGCGTGAACACGGTATGAGCCGCACAGAAGCTTTATTAGATGCTTGTCACAAACGAGCAAGACCCATAGTAATGACTACCATAGCCATGGGAGCCGGTATGTTGCCGATTGCGATAGGCTTGGGCAGCGCAGATTCATCTTTCCGTAGCCCGATGGCTGTCGCCGTAATCGGCGGCTTGGTCACGTCAACCTTGCTGAGTCTATTAGTTATACCGGTTGTTTATACTTATTTGGATGATTTTAAGCAATGGTTTTTAAGGTATTGGCGTAAGGGTGCTTCTTTATAGATGGTTTTTGGTTTATTGCGAGTCACCTAATATTGCGCAAAGATGCAGAGTTTGGGAACGATAATAAAATTACTTTTTATCACAGGCTATATTGAATAATGACTCATGAATAGTCTCAGGTATTATTGAAATGGGATCTTTTTTAATGTTGGTGTTTGAAAAGACAGGCTGACCTTGACCCATATTGCCGGTATACCAAAATAAATCTAATAATCTTAAAGTTTCCTCTTTACAATCATATTCAACATGAGAGACTGAGGCCAAATAACTTTTAACGTCTACTTTAACTTTTTTATAGTCATACATAGACCACATTTTTACTTTGTCCCCATCTCTGCGCTTAGATTCAGTGTTCACATACACATCAAAGCCATCTTCGCTACTCGCACTTTCAATGAGAGTCCATTCAGCAAAAGCATTGGCTGAAATTAGTAATAACGCTATTAAAAATACTTTTTTCATTTCATGAGTCTCATGGTTAGATATTTTGAAGGTTGATTTTATACTTTTATAACTATAGAGGGTAAGAATACACATAACTACTTTTATAATCAGAGGAAATATTATGAGCTGGAGAGAAATAAAACATGAGGATGTGTATAGCGATGAACAGCTTAAGGCTCGCTTAGTCGATGACTTAGCGCATTGGTATTTAGAAAATGGTTGGATACGACGACAATATAAAACCAGTGGTTGGAAAGCAACGTTAATGGTGGTCAATACTGTGGGTCATTTAGCAGAAGCGGCCTTTCATCATCCTGATTTCTGATTTGAGTGTATCTTATGCCTTTGTGATCGTTAAGTTAAAGAATCATGCCGCTAAAGGCATCACTAATAAAGATTTTGAGTTGGCGCAGAAAATTGAACAGGTGCTGATGTGGCAGCCGGGTAAAAAGCAGGCAGTGCCTTAGAAGGTACGCCAGATGATGCGCGCTTTAAATACCTTAAATATGATTGAGTAGACTAAGTTTGAGGGTGTTCATATCATTTACAATAATTGTATGTAGCTATAGTTTGTTGGGCACATGCTTTTAGTGCCCGATAATGGTGATGCTGAATACCGAAATCGGCTATCCCGTCCATAACGTTTCGAAAGCTATTGAAGTACCCAACGTTTAGGAATCAGGTGGAATCATTGTGCCATGTTGCATTTACGATCAACGACGGTAGGATTCTGCACCACAAAAAGTTTAAAGGCCTTGAGAACCTAGCTGTTGCTGAGATTATCGATGTCGGATTTTTTGCTGTGCCTTGTGGGGCGAGTTGACTCAGCGGACAGGACAGAGTTTTGGTTTTCTTAACACGGAGTATGGCGATCACGTATTTGTGCATCCTGATCTGATGAGATCAGCTCCCAAAATAGATGGAGTCACTGATCTCTCTTGTATTGCCATGATCGGCAAGGATAAGCTGGGACGTCCGGGATGGCGAGCTCTTAGCGGGGTCATAAAAAACACGATAAGATGCTCTATAACCCCTAAGGCGGATTCGCGCAAGCAATCCGTCATGATTGAAGCCTTGAAGCCGATGCGCGCTCGGATATTTCCTAGCAGGGCTTTTTATATTTGATGTTTTCCATTGATTGGCGGATTGCTGTCGCGAAACCACCCTACGATTTACGGATTTGTCAAAAATGAGCAAATTCGGCAAATCCTTAATAAAGACGGGGTTTTATCTTGACTTATGACGGCATAGGCTTATAGTTAGACCCGAACTGATAAGGTGTTCTCGAACTGCCTAAGACTTGACAGCTCATTCTTCCTCCCCATCGACACCCCGTAAACATCAAGCGCATTGCAGGCTAGCCACTTAACATGGGGCAAAGCGTTGGTGTAAATGTTGCAGTAGCTTGGGCTAACGGCTCTATCGTTAACCCAACATGGATGTCGAGACTAAGTTGGTAGCCCCTTTTCAAAACGGGATACTGATTTTTACAATGCTTTAGCTAACCACTGATAGTCCTGTTAATTTCTATTCATCTACTTTA
>CAMDNJ010000077.1 GCA_945902915.1 Crenothrix polyspora
CTGACGCCTTGTTCTTTAATAAGTTTAACGACTTCTAATTTAAACGTGGTATCAAATACTCGACGTTCTTTATTCATGATGATTTCCCCATTTTGATTGATTAAGTATATCAACCTATCTGGGTGTCTGTTTTTATTAGACCACTACAACTTTCTTTTGGCGGAGCAAAAGAAAGTATCTCGCCTTCGGGTGCGAAGACCCGATTAACACATCGTCGCGATAGCGATCTCATTATTTGTTTTTTTTATAAACCGTTGAATGGCTACATAACATCAGATACTAACGTTCGTCTATGTTTAATGTTGAGTGTTTCTCTGATAACACATTTGAAAGTGTGCACGTATAGGGATATTCGTTAGAAAAATAGGCGAGGTCGTCTAGTATTTAATAGCGTTATCATCGAGCTTTCATGTTTAAGTGCTCCAATCACCTCAACTTGTAATCAGATGTGATTAGCGAGCAGGGCACAATTTTGTTACGATTAGAAAAAAGTTTTTTATTGAAACTGAAATGATTAGCTAATGTGATTTTTCGTAAGTGACATTTCAATTCCTATCCACAATGGCATAAATCTTGATTCCTTAAGAGAGATATCTAATGACAACACCTGCAATTTCAGAATCATCACCGCTCAGTGCAGATGAACTGCACAAAATTAATGCTTATTGGCGTGCTTGTACATATTTCGCTGCCGGCATGATTTATTTGCGGGATAACCCTCTATTGAAAGAGCCGTTAAAGCCAGAGCACATCAAGAACCGGCTGCTAGGGCACTGGGGTTCGAGTCCCGGACTAAGCTTTGCCTATATACATATCAACCGGCTTATTAAAAAATACGATCTTAATGCTATCTTTCTCGCGGGTCCCGGCCATGGCGCGCCCGGCGTGTTGGCACCGGTTTATCTCGAAGGGACTTATGCGGAAATTTACCCCAACAAAGGTGAAGACGAAGAAGGCCTGTTGCAGTTCTTCAAGGAGTTTTCTTTCCCCGGAGGTATCGGCAGCCACTGTACACCAGAAACGCCTGGCTCCATTCATGAAGGCGGTGAGCTGGGCTATAGTATTTCTCATGCTTATGGCGCTGCTTACGATAATCCCGATTTGTTGGTGACGGTTATGGTGGGCGACGGCGAGTCTGAAACTGGCCCATTGGCAACGTCTTGGCATTCTAATAAGTTTCTCAATCCAATTCGCGACGGAGCAGTATTGCCGATACTGCATCTGAACGGTTACAAGATCAACAACCCTACGCTATTGTCACGCATTTCTCACGAGGAACTCGAGCGACTGTTTCAGGGCTATGGTTATACGCCTTACTTCGTGGAAGGCAGCGATCCAGAAATCATGCATCAACGCATGGCAAGTGTTCTCGAAGCCTGCGTACTGGAAATTCGTCGGATTCAGGATGAAGCGCGCCGCACCGGAATCCCGACACGGCCGCGCTGGCCGATGATTGTCTTACGCAGCCCGAAAGGATGGACGGGGCCCAAGGAAGTGCATGGACACAAAGTGGAAGGCTTTTGGCGTTCACATCAGGTACCTCTTGCCGGCGTGAAAGAAAATCCTGCCCACCTGAAACAACTGGAAGACTGGCTACGCAGTTATAAACCTGAAGAATTATTTGATGATACGGGTAGATTGATATCAGAGCTTAAAGACTTAGCACCCGAAGGTATTCGGCGTATGAGCGCGAATCCGCATGCTAATGGTGGCTTGTTACGTAAGGCTTTGCGTATGCCCGACTTTAGGGATTACGCGCTGTCCCTAGCAAGCCCAGGAAAAGTCTCTGCTGAAAATACCCGTCCTTTAGGAAAATTTCTGCGCGACATCATGAGCCATAACATGACAAATTTCCGCGTGTTCGGTCCTGATGAAAACAGCTCCAATAAGCTAGACGATATTTATGAGGTCAGCAAGAAAACCTGGTTAGCGGATTATTTGCCTGAAGACGCTGATGGCAGTGAATTATCGCCAGATGGCCGAGTAATGGAAATGCTGTCCGAGCACACCTTGGAAGGTTGGCTGGAAGGTTATTTGCTGACCGGCCGCCATGGTTTTTTTTCCACCTACGAAGCGTTTGTACATGTGATTGATTCCATGTTCAACCAGCACGCAAAATGGCTAGCAATGTCTAAAGCTGTGCCTTGGCGTGCCTCGGTATCATCACTAAACCTGTTGATTACTTCTACCGTATGGCGGCAAGATCATAATGGTTTTACCCATCAGGACCCTGGCTTTCTCGACTTGGTAGTGAACAAAAGCCCATCGGTGACCCGCATCTATCTGCCGCCAGATGTTAACTGTTTGCTATCAGTAGCTAACCATTGCTTAAAGAGCATTGACCACATTAACGTCATTGTCTGCGACAAACAAAAGCATCTGCAGTACCTAGATATGGATGCTGCGATTAAACATTGCACACAAGGCATCAGTATCTGGGAATGGGCCAGCAATGACCAGGGTTGTGAACCCGATCTAGTGATGGCCAGTGCGGGTGATATTCCGACCAAGGAAGCTTTGGCAGCAATCGTGTTACTTCGTGAACACTTTCCTCAACTCAAAATTCGCTTTATTAATGTCATTGATCTCTATAAATTAGTGCCCAATAGTGAGCATCCGCATGGGCTTTCTGATTTTGATTTCGATAGTTTGTTCACCTTAAATAAACCTATTATTTTCAACTTCCATGGCTACCCCTGGTTAATTCATCGACTGGCATATCGCCGGAACAACCACCAAAATCTACATGTGCGTGGTTATAAGGAAAAAGGTAGCATCAATACACCACTGGAATTGGCGATACAAAATGAAACTGATCGATTCAGTTTGGCGATTGACGCCATCAATCGGATTCCGGCCTTGCAGGTTTCCGGTGCCCACGTAAAACAACAATTACTCAATATGCAACTTGATTGCCGAAATTACGCTTACGAGCATGGTATTGACAGACCTGAAGACGATCAGTGGCAATGGCCTTACTGAAAACATAAAAGAGCTGGCGGCAATGTGTGGGGGGTATCCCAGAAAAGCACTTTACGCATTATTCTTTGTAGTTTGATGGCCATCGATATTGACCGCTACCGAGATCGCATTGACGCCCCTGCCTTTTCCGTGAGTATCGGCAAGTTCGATATTCATGGGCTGATGCTCGATATTTTGAGTGTCTGCAATTATATGCCCAGATACTTATACGAACGGGTGGGGACTTCATTAAAAGTGATAGCATGAATAAATATCTGCTTGTTATTAACGCCGGCTCATCAAGCATCAAATTTGCTATTTACCAAAAAGCTATTTTATCCGAGCTTAGGGTTGACGCGATTGGACAAATTGATGGTATTGGCAGCCACTCGCGTTTCATGGTAAGAGATGCTCAAGGTAACATATTGTCAGATTGCCTGCTTTCTACTGAGGAGGCGCACAGCCATGCGGGCGCCATTCTCATCATTCGCTCTTGGCTGTTGGAGTACCTCAGGGGCGGAACCTTGGTTGCCGTGGGTCATCGAGTTGTTCATGGCGGACAACATTACTTTACGCCCATCCTGATAGACGAAAAAGTTCTCATTGATCTAGAAAACCTTATTCCATTGGCGCCTCTACATCAACCGCATAATCTTGCCGCTATACGAGCGTTACAGGAAATCATGCCGACGTTACCGCAGGTGGCGTGTTTTGATACGGCGTTTCATCGTACACAACCCGATATCGCACAACTCTTCGCCCTACCACGAGGCATTACCGATGCCGGTGTGCGTCGTTACGGATTCCACGGGTTATCCTATGAATATATCGTTTCCATATTGCCTGATCTTGATGCCTCACTGGTAAAAGCGCGTATCATCGTTGCCCACTTAGGAAACGGTGCCAGTCTCTGCGCAATACAAAACGGACGTAGTGTCGCCACTACGATGGGATTCTCTCCGCTGGATGGCTTGGTCATGGGTAGCCGTTGTGGCAGTCTTGACCCGGGCGTGTTGCTTTATCTTATGAAGCACTACAATATGGATGCGCATGCTTTGGAACAACTGCTTTACTATCAATCCGGCTTACTCGGTGTTTCCGGCATTTCTAGCGATATGCACACGCTGCTGGATAGCGATGAGTCACAGGCGAAAGAGGCTATCGACTTGTTCGTGTACAGAGTCGGGCGTGAGATAGGCTCTTTGGTCGCAGCCTTAGGCGGCTTAGATGCATTGATATTCACTGGAGGCATCGGCGAAAATTCCGCCGAAATTCGTGCAAAAATCTGCCAGTGGACTGAATGGTTGGGACTTGAACTTGATGTTTCTGCCAATGAAACTGGGGCTACTTGTATTTCAATGTCGAGCTCTAAGCTCTCGGCATGGGTTGTCAATACCGACGAAAATAGGATGATCGCAGAGCATACCTTGCAACAAATATCTGATGGATAGAAACTATGGCCGTTGCAACGGCATGTTTGTAGGTCTCTATGGGTTATGATTGTCCTTGTTTAATCAGCCAATCTTCCAGTTGCATAGTCTGAAGCAGCATTAAACAGTGCTCATTTTTTAAGCCTCAATTTCTATCCTCAGAACCGGTGTTTTTTTGAGCAGTTGTGTTAGTTTTTCTTGGTCAACAAGCTCAATGCCATAGCTACCAGCTAACGCTAAGGCTGGCAGAGAAAATACCTTATTTGTTGCTATAATTCGACGAAAACTGATATTAGAGTGTTTCTGCTGATAAAGCCCTATCTCATCGACAAGGTTATTCACCACATTATTTCCAATTTCGACAGATTCATGACTGTCTGTTTTACACTTTATAAGTAGTCCGTCAGCTTCACGAATGGCCACAACGTCAACCCCTCCAGTTCCTTGATTGGGTGTTCGATAGACCAGCGGATAAGCTTGCTTAACAAATAGCATAACCAGAAAATCTGTTAACGTATCGTCATTCATTTTCTGAATGTCATCTTCAGTAACCAGTAAATCTTGAAAAGCCGTACCCCCTTCTGGTGAGCCCAAATCTTCAAAGCTGGAACCTGATAAATCACCGCAACCGTTCAACATGTCATCAGAAAGACCTCTTTTCCAATCCAATAACTTGTCGAGCTTCATGTCAAACGTCACAAAATCGGCGGTTATGACAGGATAATAAACATAAACATCTTTGGTTTGACCAATCCGATAGGCTCTGTCCGTTGCCTGATCTTCTTTCGCTGGATTCCAAGTGCGGGTGAAATGAACAACATGATTAGCGGCCTGAATATTCACGCCAAAGCCTACTGCTAACGGGGAAAGAATAATGACACCGAAGCCCGGTTTTTCTTGAAATACTTTGAGACGTTTCTGCCTACTATTAGCTGCCGAAGCTGCCGCCGCCGTCGAGCCATTAATAATGTCAGGTCGTACCTTAAAACGCTCGGCGATATAGTGCTGAAGCTGGCGCTGTAGATCTAGGAACTCAACAAACACGATAACTTTTTCGTTACTCTGCCGAATATCGACTAGGATTTCCAACAGCCATTTTAACTTGGGTGACTTTATTTCCCTCTCTGCCAAGCTTTCATCAAGATTAGATTTATAGCCCAGTGGATAAGGGCTAGAACAGAGTTGCCGCAAATATTGAATCAGACCTAAATGATTTTTTAATGAACTACCACTTTGTTTGGTTCGGTAGGCATGAACAGCCTGACCATATAAATCTCGCTGATAAGAAGATAGCTGGAGATTTCGGCAACTCTCTACCTCAATTTTACTCGGTAGGTCTTTAGCGACTTGGGCTTTTGTACGACGCAGAGTCTGGGGCTCAATCAAAGCCCTTAATTCATTAACCCGCGCTTTTTCTTCATCGGATTTAGCCTCAATAGGCCTTCTGTATCGTAGCCCGAAGTCATTTAACGCCCCCAATAAACCAGGCTGAATAAAGTCAAACAAACACCATAAGTCAGCCAGCGAGTTCTCTACCGGCGTACCGGTACAAGCGATTTTTAAGCGGACATTTTGTTTTTTCGCAGATCGAGTCACCAGCGCACTGGGATTTTTTATTTTTTGGGCTTCATCACAAACCATAATTGACCAGTGTTGGGCGGCCAATGAAAACTCTAGGTCTCTTAAGGTCTCATAAGTGGTTAATACGACCTTGGCAGCCCCTAACCAATTGGGATCTAAAAACTTAACCATCCCTTCACTGACTAACTGCGGATCAATCTCCGATTTAGCCAGTTTTTTACTGCTCAAGGTTGTGCCATACAGCATCAAAACAGACATAGTCCGTGCATTAAAAAATTTATCTATTTCCTCCTGCCAATTTTCCAACAAAGATACCGGCGCGACTATCAGAATTGGATTCATAGCAGGATCATCTTCCAGACAACGTGCTATAAAAGTAAGGATTTGTATGGTTTTACCCAAGCCCATATCATCCGCTAATAATGCCCCCCGACAATGTTGCGGGGCATTATTCCAAAGATGCTGCAACCAAGCGACACCTTGCAATTGGTGCTGTTTAAGACTCACTGAGTCACGCAAAGAACTCGGCAATCGTGCTTGGCTATCGCTAGGCAATTCTAAGACTTGCTTTCTATCTTCTTGGTATTCAACGCTATTGATATTGCTTTTTAGTAATAATGCTTGCACCTGGGGTTTGTATTGCTGAGTGGTAAACGCACCTTGCTGTACTTGTTCTTCGGCCGTTAGCAGTATTTCAAGCAGCTGTTTAGCTTTAGTTACCGTCACTGGCCTGCTAATGCCGGGTATGCCGACTTCATCTAAACCTTGTTGTTCGGCATGATCGATAGAGACCTGAATCGCTTCTCTATCGCTTTTACTCAGTTGGACAGTGATAGGCGCATCGATATCGCTCGGAGTAAAGACGATACCAAACACCACATTTGACGGCACCCACCCTTCGTCATCCGATTTACGTGCAATGAAGGGCGACACATATTTTTCTTCAATGCCAATCCCTTCAATACGCTCGGAATAGCGATCTAAATCAAAAATATCGGCATAGGCAATAGTAATATGAGGCGCTGGCAACCATTCCGAAAGTATCGATTTTAAATGTGCCAATTGAAATTCAGCATCGCCTAAGATTTCAAGCTCATAGCCTTCCCAAATTAAACATTGAAAGCTACCCTGAATGCGCTTTTCATAACGATTAATGAAGTCTTCAAGTTGATGGGTATCTGCAAAGTCATATCGGCTGCTTTGCTGGCTATGGATTGAGGTCGATTCTATCAGTAAAGCGACTCCTATAACCTTGCCATTGTCGTCGCAGTTAACATCGATAAAGAACTGTTCAAATTCAATACCGGCAGCTTCCCTAGCTTGTTCAAATTGTGTTTCGTCAATAACAGCAATAGCATCGTCACCTAATGCCGCATAAGGGTTACGAATAAAAGCCTCTGCACGTTGCCCTGAGACATAACGCCCCGGCCAGCGCCTTAACTCCTGCAGCACCGATCTTACTTGTGGTGCAATCAGGATTTGAATAATGCCTAAGCCATCGGGAATATCGTAACGCTCAGGAATCGTCGTGTATTTATCAAAGGTGTCCAACCACTGTGTCGGCGCACCGTCAAAATCAGGCTCTACCTGCACCGTTTTACTACCTAAACTGGCTGACTTATGTAAATGCAGCACTAACTTTTCTGGCGACAATACAACCGTGCGCTGTAAAAAATCCGCCATAGGCACTTGAGCAGAACAAGCATAGCGACGTATCAAACTCCAAGACTGTCGATTAGTTTGGGGTGAGCGTTGCTCTGTAGCTAATGCGTAAAAAACACGAACTTCAGTCACCAATCGCCATACCATTTCATTCAATAGAAAACGTTGATTCTGCCACTCAATAACAGCGCCAGTGACTACAGGTGCAGTAACAAGTTTATCGCCTTGAAGATTCACCCAGTCAGCTAAGGTGATTCGAAAACTTAGATCTTCCAGTGAACCTTGGCTGGCAAGACTGGGGCGATAATCGGTTAATTCAGGTAATTTCAGTAAAGCTAGCCATTCATCTGAGCTATCGAGCTCATCCGCTAATAGCTGATAAAGTGAAGTCCAAGCTAAAAATAGCTGGTTATCAAGCAGCTCAACGAAACCCAGTTCCTCAAGCTGGTTTAAAAGGCTGATGCTACTTGATTCAGGTCCAAAACACTGCCATTGATGAGTCCAATCTTCTAACTCTGGATGTACACCATAATAAACGCCCTCATTTTCAAATCTCACACTTAGCTGATGACTAGCTTCAGTGGCAGTCGTGGCTTGATTGCGCGTTTTTAAGGGCCAAAATTTACTTAAGACCATTATGCCAACCACCAGCCCTTAGCTTCTTTATACCTAAAACCTGCGCTTTTAAGAACGGTCGCTGCTACTGCGTGAGTTTCGGTTGTTCTAACCCAAAGCGCACCCCCTTCAGCCCTGTGATCATCAATAGTTAAATCATAAGGCGCACAGAAGGCCTGTAGTTGTTTAAGGTCAAAAGCCTTAGTCTGCGGCTGAGTGGGTATCGTTTGGACAGTTGGTTTTACAATGGTTGCTGCGGGGATTGAGGCACGTACCGTGTTCGAAACAACGGCCGATGAAATAGCTTTAGATTTTATTTCACCGGGGATGGCATGCGCATGATAGCGTAAAAAATTAGCAAACTTCCCTTGCCAACCCTCGCTATGGGTCAATGTTTCCCGATGGCCCGGATGATCTTTGTTTTTAAGTCCTTGCCTAGTTCCCAAGACTGTCTTTTGTCCAAAGGTAAAGGGCAAATTATCTGCCGAAAACACATGACAGGCATTGTTCTGAAGGCCAAATTCGATAAACACATAGCCACCGATACGCATTAGAAAAGCGTTATCCTGACTGTAAGAACCGCCTACTAAGGCCATATAACGGCCAATCATGTTTTGACGAATACGCCGGTAATCAGGTTTATTGTTATAAAGGCTATGGTCTCCCAGCGCCAGCCAAATATCTTCAATCGCTTCTGCATACTTAAGCCAAAATTCCATGCGCTGTCGATCGGCTTTACCGTCTGCCTGCAACAACTCAAAAAAGTCTTGGATAGTGCGACGTTTCAACCACAAGCTTACCATATTGGTAGCCGCCTCACCAATCTGCCCATGCCATAGTGGTTTATTAGCTTCCAGCCAAGGGCTTTTCCATTCCTTTAAGGCCGCTTCTCGGAGTGTATGATGCTCAGTATGCACTTTGCAGGCTTCATAGCGTATCAGTAACAGGGACAAGCCTTTGGTAACCAGCAAGGTATGTTGTTCCAGAAGCTTAACCAGTGGCAGCACTTGCAAGATAAATAAAGGATCAGTTAAGGTCGTTGCGGCTTGAATCTGGGCTAATATCAACTCATTCATCACCCAGGTATCATCATCAACCCCCAGTCTTTCCTTAAGTTCATCAATAACCGACATATCGCCAGCCAGCAGGGCTTTGCCGTAAGCTTTGCAAGGATTGTCAGCCAATAAGTTACGATGTTCATACAGGGCTTGCGACCATTCCATTACCGGCTTTTGTTGTTTTAACGCTTTACAATGCTGAGATAAAAACTCACGTAAGGCCAGCCAGTTTTGATGGCCGACAACCGGTTCAATTTGTTGACCCGGATAACGTAAATAAGCTTTGAGCAAGCCTTGGTAACAGCGCCGGAACTTACGCGGTTCAGCCTGAAGGCGTTCAACTGCATTGAGTAGTTTGGGAAAAAGCGTTTCATGTTCAATGACCCGAGTTAAAGGCGTGCCGTAGAGTGATGACACCCCAAAGCACACATATTTGGTGTCCCGATAGCTGGGTAACTCATGACTATGCAGATAAGCAATCACCGCTGCCGCAATGCCTTGCTGGTCGCCAGCCCCTCTTGAAATATCACCATACTCAACTCTCAAACGTTGCGTAGTTCGTGCCATTTCTGCGGATAAATCAGGAAAAGGGCTTAGCAATACCTCGGTATTGATTTGAAAAAGGCGATTGCGAAAGTCGGTGATGGGATTCATGCAGATATTGTCAAAATGTCGATTTTGCTTTGCTCATACAATGTTGGTTGGCTGTCGAATAGCAAAATCACTCTGGGATTTCGCAAGTAGGCGTCAGGTTAAGGTGTTGGGCACGTCGGGCAAACTTACGATCATCGAATGTCAAAAATGCGCTGCAAGCTCCAGACGCAGCCAAATGCAAGGCATCTGGAAATTCAAGACCAGCCCGACACCATTTAACCGCAGCTTGGAGCGAAAGCTCATCTTCAATAACGATATTCGGCAAGCCTTGCAAATGCTCGAAAACAGTCATGACTTGTTCAAGCGGAAAACGAAACTTTTCGGCTTGGGTTAAAACCCAAAATAGCTCAAGCAACACTGTTTTTGTCACAAACAGCGACGGCTCGTCATTGAAGAGACGTAAGGCAAGTGGTGATTGTAGAGCATCATCTTGCGCATAATAACGCACCAAAATATTGGTATCGACCGACTTCACAACGATTGCACCGCGCCTTTGGCAATGGCAGCGTCCATCTCTTCCAGCGTAACTGTTGGCCCAGTATAGCCCAATATTTTAGGCCCATCATCTACCCGTGATATTTTGTTTGGCTTAACCGGACGCATGATAATCGCGTCACCTAGGCGCTCAAAAGCCAATTCGACACCGGGTCTTAAGCCCAGTGCATGAATGATATTGTCGGGAATATGGACATCACCGTGTATGGATAGAGTAGGCATGAGGTTCTTCTCGCAAATAGATTTATGTTTTCATATTATATTACCGAACTTATCAAGTTGGGTGGTTACAGGCTATCGCGTTCGCTTTGTTGCTGGTCAGTATGTTCAGTCATAAAATCATCACTGTTTGCTCAGCCAAAAAAAAACTGTCCCAAGCGGATTCTGCGAGGGAGCAATAATCCGCTCCAAAGCCACTACCCGCACCTCTACTTTTTTCACGGAATCGGGTAAATGCATGTCGGCAGGCAAACGCACAGCCTGACTGTGGTTGGTGGTAAATACGGTACTTGTAGACATTGGCTTTTCCTTAAGATGCTATATACCATTACTCTATCCCATTAGTCTTAATAAGATCAAGGGCTTTCAAACAAAGCTCGTTCATTCCTGCTTCGCTAAAGCACTGAGCGGCAATGATATAACCAGCGACACCGCCACTTTCAATAAATAACATTGCCCATTTTAGCGACTCATTCAAATCCTTTTTCACGCCATTTCCATTGAAATAGGCTATAGATAAATCGAAATAGGCAGGGTAATAGCCAAGCTCGGCAGATTGCATGTATAACTTGAAAGCTTTCTTTGAGTCAGCAATTATTATTCTGTTACTGCCATCTTTATATTCGACAGCCAAATGATAAAGCCGACAGCCCTCGTCCTCGTCCTCATCTTCATCTTCATCTTCATCTTCATCCATATTTTCAACCAGCTGATTATTAATCACAGCCTCATCCCTGATCACATTAAATGCCCGAATGACCTCATGTGGCGAAGCTGAAAAGGCTTTATCGGCTTTGGCTGTAACTCCATCTACCTTGAGACGCTGAATGAGCTGTTTAAGAATGACTTTTGTATCTTTAAAACTCTCGTAACACAGTAAATGGCTAGGCAAAGGTAATTCCTCTAACCACTCATTAGGCTCCTCTTCGGTTGCTGCCAAAATCATGTTGTAGGGCGGATCTTCCAGCATTGCGATACAAATATATCCGGCCATGTTTTTTCCTAAAGGGCACAAGTGCCAAAGTTTTCCTCAGTAGTCGAGGATGGGGTGCGAGAAGGTTCTTTAATACTTCTAAATTCCAGTCTTAATTCAATACGGCGACTTTCTTCTAAAGTGTCTTTTTGTGAGTTGGAGGAATAACCACCAACTAGGAATAGTTGCCGAATATCTTCATGCTGTTGCAGTGACAACTCTGCTTCGCTGACATCCGCTTTGGCTAACAGCACACAGAGCACCCGCTGACTGCGTTGCATACTCAGGTTAAGATTGAGCAAG
>CAMDNJ010000078.1 GCA_945902915.1 Crenothrix polyspora
TTCATGCGAGTTAATATTTTTTCTGAGGTATTAAGATCACCCATTGGAACAATAACATCCCCATAATTTGACCATAATATTAAGCAGGGTAAACGTATATCAGCTTTAACTCCGGGAACAGGCGCAAGGGATGCAATGTAATCTCTTGAAAAAGACTCTAGGTTATTATTTCTTATCGTATAATCGTAAATATCTAATCGATCTCCACTTCTTTCATGAAATGAAGTGTAATGTTTTTTAATGTAATTTCTTAACTTTGTATCTTGACTGGTAAATAGAAAAATCCCTCGATTAGGAATTGTGAGATAGCGTTCTAATGGATCGTATTGATTCGACCTCCAATACCAAGGCCAAGCGTCTGCATCAGAATGATTTTCTGAACGATAAATCAATCCAAGCCATTCACCCCAAAGACGTGTTGTATAACGAGTGTCCAATTCAAACCCATTGTTGTAACCTCGTTTTAGCTTACGATAACTGCCTCCATCAGCATTGAGACGAGACTTTTCAAACTCAAATATATAGTTGTCAAGTTCATAAGAACTTAAATCTCTCAAGGAAAATACCTTGGGATAATTTGTTCTCATGAATTCTAAAAACGCAACAACCTTAGGCCCTGATATTTTTTGCATGATTTTCACTCACAATTTTCTTTTGGCTACTGTTATTTCTTTAAGTAAGCTTTTGGCAGCAAACTTATAGGATTATAAATTAACCATCTGGCAATGGCCCTAATGATGGCTTAAAAGGTTATACGCCATCAAGAGAGAATGTCCAGCATGGCACTCTTATTTATCAAGGTCGCCAAGTTGAGTCTGTGCCGGCTAGATAGAATCATGGTTTAAAACTGGATGTTTTACATTCTAACTTATTGATGTATTTAGCTGGACTTAATAGTTAATTCTTTCATGCCCCTCATCCATTTGATAGAATAATTTATGAAACATCAAATCTCGCCACAAATTGACTGCGTTTTCAAAGCCTTATTAGGCTCTGAGGATAATCTTAACCTATTGGTACATTTTCTTAATGCCATTATAGGTTCGGAACTAACCGCACCTTTAGCGACTGTCGATATTCTGAATCCTTATAACGATAAAGAATACCTTGAAGATAAACTCAGTATTGTGGATGTTAAAGCTCGTGATAGTTCCGGTAATATTTATCAAATTGAAATACAGCTGGTAAACTTTGCCAATATTAAGGAGCGAATACTCTACAACTGGGCCGATATTTATAGCCAACAACTTCAAAATGGTGAAGGTTATTATCAATTAAGACCGACCTACTCCATCTGGTTGTTGGCAGAAAGCCTAATTAAAGAAGATACAGACTACATTCATACCTATAAATTACGCGATCATAAAGGTAGAGCACTTAATAATCACTGCGGGATTTGGTTATTAGAACTGCAAAAGTTTAGTGAAACTCAGATAGAGAATGAACAACAACGTTGGATTAAGTTTTTTAAAGAGGGCGAGCAGTTAAATGATGAGACTGACTTACCAGATTGGATGGCCACGACCGAGATGAAACAAGCCATGAAAACACTCAAACAATTTTCAGATAAAGACCGTGATTACCATGCTTATCAAGCAAGGCAAAACTTTATTAGAGAACAACTGACGATTCAGCATGAACTCGATGAAGAAAGAAAAGCTAAAGCGGAAGCGATTGAACAAAAAGATATTGCATTAAAAGATAAAGCAGCAGCCTTACAACGAGAACAAGCGGCATTAGAAGAAATTGCAAGTCTTAAAGCATTACTAGAAAAAAATAACCGACATTAAACATCAATAATTATTTATGCCGGAAAAAAAGAAATGGCTAGATGCATTTCTTTTTGACTCGTTCAATAAAAAGAATGCAAATTTTGTAAAATCTAAACAGATCTAATTTCTTTCAAATCATCGCTAAAATCAATATTTACCAGTTTTCCATTCTGCAAACCGAGTTCTTGGGCTGTTTGCCCCTTATAGACTTTAATTTTTTGGCTACCAACTTAACACGCAAGCACCCTTCAAAATGCCTTAATTTTTAAGATAAAGTCAGATAGTATTAACGCTTAAAATAAACTTTACCCTGATTAGGATGTACTTTATGGCAATCGGAAATGCAGTACAACGTGGCACTGTTGTTTATATTTACAACGAAGACAACAAACTAAATGGATCTGTACCAGCTGGCAATGGCCCTAATGACGGTTTAAAAGGTTATACACCATCAAGGGTAAATGTTCAGCGTGGCTCTCTTATTTATTCTTATAATGAAAATGGGCAGCTAGAAGATTCTGTTCCGGCTCGATAATACAAGCATGAAAACACCACTCGACAAGGATAATTACTTTAACCACATTGGATAAAAAATATAATGGAATTAATTGATACTATCAATATTTCACATCAAGGTGAGATTCGGAAATTAATGCTTTTCGTTGGTGACCTTGCTCATTTACCAGAAAATGAAGCTGTTGATCTTCTTGTGATATCTGCTTTTCCCGATGATTATTGCCCAACACCCACTAGTTTGATTGGAGCGCTTAATAATGTTGGTATCTCAGTATCTGAATTAGCTCAGGATAAAGAAGTTGATCTGCGTAAGTTTTCAAGCTGTTGGTTATCAAAACAGTTTTCTAAAAATGGTATATATTTTAAGAGAATTTTATGCTTTGAACCAAAGTACAGAGGACTTGCTGCTGAAGTGGTTGGTGATATTTTTCGAAGCCTAGTACCATTTTGTATGGGAAATCTTTTGATTTCGCAAATTGCAATGCCATTAGTTGCTTCTGGCGATCAAGGTGAGCCTGAAGACTTAATGTTGGACGCTCTAATAGAGGCTTGTTTTCATTGGTTATCGGAAGGGCGACTACCCCTTGATAAGATCAAAATAGTATTGCACGAAAATTCTGACATTCAATTACTTAAAAATACCTTTCAGCAAGTAAAAAAACGTCATGAAAAAGTTACTGAGTCAATCAATCCAAACTTTAAATATGATATTTTCGTAAGTTACTCTCATAAGAATAAAACGGAAGTTGATGATTTTGTTGCTCAGTTGCATAAATATAAGCCACATTTACGTATTTTTATAGATCGATTAGAGCTTCGTTCTGGAGCATCGTGGCAAAAACACATATTTGAAGCTATTGATAGTTCAGAAAAAATAATTTGTATCTACTCGCCCGATTATATTTTATCAAAAGTTTGTATGGAAGAATTTAACATCGCTGTATATAGACATAGAGAGTCTGAGCATGGTGTTCTGTTTCCGCTTTATTTATACACTACTGATGGAATGCCCACATATATGAAACTTATTCAATGTGAAGATGCCCGTGAGGGTAATAATCAACAGATACCAGTCGTTGCCAAGAACTTTATTGAACAGTTTTATGACTAAAACTTCATGGCTAGACCACAGCACTCGCCCCCTCTATTTAACCATCGGCGTTACCGGTCATAGGGATATACCTCCTGAAGATGAAGCCATTCTTAAGCCTGTTATTAAATCTCGGCTATTAAATTTACAAGCCAGCTATCAAGAGACACCTTTGCTGTTGTTATCAGGATTGGCAGAAGGAGCAGATCGTTTAGTGGTTGAAGTCGCTTATGAGTTAGGTATTGCTTTTGCAGCAATTTTGCCTTTACCTAAAGAAGATTATGCGACGGATTTTACTGAAACTAGCTCTAAGCAAGATTTTTATAACTGGCTCGATAAGGCGCTTTGGGTTGAAACCTTAACGAACAAAACGTCAGAAGGGCTAAGCAGTTTTCCACGTAATGACTGTTATGAACAATTAGGCTTTTATTTAACCAATAATTCTCATGCGCTGCTGGCCCTTTGGGATGGTGATAAACAGGAGAAAACCGGCGGCACGGCTCAAGTGGTGCGTTATTTTTTACAAGGCCTTACCGGTAAACCTCAAGATAAAGCCTCTGTCTTAAATTTACCCAGTTATCGCCCAGTAGAGCATATTTTAACTAGACGCTTGTCTCAAGCGATGGCAATTAGTAATGAACAACTGGGCTCTGTTGAAATACTCTGGCCAGAACTTGCTTTGAATGAGGATGCTGCTTGGTTAAAAACCAGATGGGAAAAAAGTTTACTGAGTTTAGGCAAGTTTAATCGTGATATGCAGCAATTTAGTCAAGATAATGCCGAGCAGTTGTTAATGAGTCGCCAGTATCTAATAGGTGATAATGCTGTTTACGGTTCTTTAGATTCAAAGGCACAGCGCATTGCTGATTTGTTTGCCGTAAGTGATGCGATGTCTTTGTCTGCTCAAAAGCATCGGCATCGAAATTTTATTGGTTTGGTTATTTTTGCCTTATCGGCTGTCGTGAGTCAGCAAAGTTATGGTTTCTTTCTACAATGGCCTTTATTAATAGCTAGTTTAGGTTTGGGTGGTTTATCGTTTTGGCTTTATCAACACTCCCAGTACCATCGTTTAGAAGAAAAGTATCTTGATTTTCGTGCGCTTGCCGAAGGCTTACGGGTACAGTTTTTTTGGTATGTGGCTGGTGTTAATTTATCGACGACTGATTTTTTCTTACGCGATCAACGTGATGAATTGGAATGGCTTCGACAAGCAATAGCCCAAACACATTTACAACTGCCTGTTGAAAACCGAAAACAAGCACATGACTGGATAATCGAACGATGGATTCGAGATCAACGAATTTATTTTATTGGCGACCATGCTAAAGGCCGTTTAGGTAAAGCCAGAATAGATGCAAGGGCTGAGAAAAAACTCACTCAATGGATGCGTTATTGTTTCTTTTCAGGATTAGGCTTAATGCTAGTTTCTGCAATAGCTTATGAATGGATCTATAACGCTCTAACCTTTGAAGGCAAGACTATAGTGTTAAATGCTTTATTAGCAACGGCTGGCGCAATGCTTTGTATGGTGCCTTCTTTAAAAATCTATTTAGATACCATGGCTTTTGATGAACATGCCAAACGGTATTTAAAGATAGGCCAATATTACGGCATATGTGAAAAGCAATTTGAGCTTTTAGATGAATCGCACACAGCGGCAATAGATCAATTGTTGATTGATATTGGTAAACAAGCCTTGATTGAAACAGGCGATTGGTTGTTGTTGCATAGACAGCGTCCGGTTAAAGTACCAGTCATGTAGGGCAATAGTGTATTTTATATGACTAAAAAATTCCCTAGCAACCGACTTATCTGTAAAATTAGTCGATTTATTTTGTAAATGGAGTAGTTTTAAATGGGTAGAGCGTATCAAAATCGTAAAGATTCTATGGCAAAAACATCCGATGCTAAGGCAAAGGTGTATAGCAAATATGGTCGTGAATTATATGTATGCGCTAAGTCAGGGGGCATTGATCCTGATGGCAATTTAGCTTTACGGGGCTTAATTGATAGAGCGAAAAAAGACCAAGTTCCCACTCACGTCATTGAAAAAGCCATAGATAAGGCAAAAGGCGGTGGTGGTGAAGATTTTGCGCCTATACGCTATGAAGGCTTTGGACCGGGTGGTTGTAAGGTTATTGTTGATTGCTTAACCGATAACCCTAATCGTACTTTTGGCGATGTAAGGCTATGTTTTACTAAAACAAAATGTAAGATTGGTACCCAAGGCGTTGTCAGTCACATGTTTGATCATGCCGCCATTTTAGTATTTGCACATGCTGATGAAGACACGGTATTAGAGGCGTTACTTTCTGCTGATGTCGATGTCACTGATATTGAAAGTAGTGATGGCAGCATTACTGTTTTTACACCACACTCAGAATATTTTAAAGCCAAGCAAGCCTTAATAGATTTATTAGGTAATCTTGACTTTGATGTCGATGAAATTCAATTTATACCGAAAGAATTCATGACTATGAATCCTGATGATGTTGAATTGTTTGATAAGTTTTTAGATTTATTGAATGATTTGGATGATGTGCAAAATATTTATCATGATGTCACTAATTGATTTTTAATGTTAGTTTTAATCAACCTATATCAAATAGGTGGCTTAAAGTTCAGCCTAATAAGTAAGGCTATAAATTATTGGATATCTGTTTGTTCAACATCGTCTTCTTCTTCGAATTCAACCTGATTAAACAGATAATCTAACGCTAGATGTACTTCATCGATGCCAGTTTTTTTCAAAGCTGAAAATAACTGTATTGTTAAAGGAAAATTAATATCTATGAGTTCTTTTTGCACCTGCATTAAGGTGTTTTTTGCTGCGCCATACGTTAATTTATCGGCTTTAGTTAATAATATATGTAGAGGTAAGCCAGTATGCTGACACCAATCAACCATTTGCCAATCGAATTCGGTTAAAGGATGACGTACGTCCATGACTAAAATGATGGCGCATAACGACTTACGTTGCGTTAAATATTTTTCCATCAGTTCATGCCATTTCTTTTTCACGGCAATAGGCACTTTGGCATAACCATAACCGGGTAAATCCACGAATCGTTTCTGATCATTGATTTCGAAAAAATTGAGCATCTGAGTTCTACCGGGTGTTTTACTAATCCTAGCCAAACCATTTTGTCGGGTTAGGGTATTAATGGCACTCGATTTTCCTGCATTTGAGCGCCCAGCAAAGGCAATTTCTTTGCCTTGGTCTTCTGGTGTATCTTTAAGGTCGGGTGAACTGTTAATGAATTTTGCTTGGTGATAAATTGGATTCATGGCTGTCTCGCTTAAGCTTACTAATTAGGGTAGAATCTGGCTACATTTAGCAGCCTATATAAATCAAGGGCTACCATTATTCTAAAGGGAAATCCGATGAAAAAAAAATTGCTGGCTCTTTCATTTGCCATGGCCTTTACCGGTACTTCGAGTATTTTACATGCAGAAGACACTATTGATGCAGGAAAAGAAAAAGCAGTTGCTTGTACTAGTTGTCATGGAGAGCATGGCAACAGTTTAGTATCAACATTTCCTAAGCTTGCGGGGCAGCATTCCTCGTATTTTATTAAACAGCTACAAGCCTTCAAAAACGGTACGCGCAAGAATCCAATTATGTCGGCTATTGCAATGGGCTTATCTCAAGAGGATATGGCTGATCTCGGGGCATACTATGCGGCGCAAAAAATTTCAGCCAATGAATTGCCTATCCTAGATGAAGACGATGATGCTGATGAAAAACAGGTGGCTACGACAACTAAAGAGGCTAATTCTGTGCAGGCCATTATTGCTCAGGGCTCTGATTTATATCGTAACGGCGATTTGCCTAGAGAAGTTTCAGCTTGCATTGCTTGTCATGGGCCTTTCGGTGAAGGTAACAAACCTGCGGCATTTCCTTCATTAAAATCACAACATGCTGATTATTTAATTAAAACACTAAGCGATTTTAAAACGGATGCACGTAGTAATAATCCAGACAATATGATGCACATGATCGCTAAAAAAATGACTACTGAAGAAATTAAAGCAGTGGCTTATCGTATTTCAATGATGAAATAAACACTACGGCTAGCAACTTAAGGCAGTAGCCGACAAGACTCTCCTGGTCTCAGTCAAAGGGTTCAGGGCGAAGGGTTAAGCCTAGTATCTGCCCGCCTTAAGTTGCTAGCCAGTTTTACCGACTAAACATTAACAGTTAACTGTTTGGCATCGCTCTTAATCTATTGAAGAGTGATGTTTTTTGACCTGCCTTTCTCGACTTTATTAATCGACTATCTTCTTTGGAACTTAATTTATGTTAAAAAAAATCACAAAAATCAGTTTGTTAATCCTAGTTTGTTTTTCTTCTTTTTTTGTAAAAGCAGAATCTGTAGGTTATGAAACGCTCTCACCAGCTCAACCTACACAAAATCCAGCTAAAATTGAAATCATAGAATTCTTCTGGTACGGGTGTCCGCATTGCTATGCCTTTGAGCCCTTACTTGAAAAATGGAAAAAAAACCTACCTGCTAATGTAGAATTTATACGCTTACCTGCCGCTTTTAATGAGTTATGGAGTAAACACGCAAAAGCTTATTACACAGCAGAAGCATTAGGCATTGTTGATAAAATCCATGCTGATTTTTTTGAGGCCATACAAAGTGGTAAAGAAAAGTTAGATACTGAAGCTACGTTATCTGCCTTTTTTGCGGCTCATGGCGTGACTGAAAGTCAATTTAAAGAGACTTACAATTCTTTTGTGGTTGATTCTAAAATGCGTCAAGCGCCTCTCATGGCATCTCGATATGGCATAACAGGGGTACCTGCTATCATTGTTAATGGAAAATATAAAACCAATGGTACTTTGGCGGGCTCTCATGAAAAAATGATTGAAGTGATGGATAAACTCATTAAAGAAGAAAGTACTAAAAAATAATATTGTAGAAGTAGTTACCGAAACATGATTGATTTTTTTTGTAGAATGAGACTGTAAGGGCCAAGATAGCTTTGCTGTTCTAAGCGTGAAAGCCAGAAACATAAAGCCTAGGCCCTTAATATGACTTGCCAATGCTGGATCTCGCAAGTTATAAGGGCCTTAGGTTTTGATAGGCTGAAAGAAATGCCTTAGTATTTTTGGATTAAGTGGCTCGTTTTCATAAGCCCCGTCATTGACGTTGAAAGCAACATTAAGCCGTTTTTGTCTTCAATACTGATAACTATAGTATGAAAAAATGCTGAAGTTATGACGAATTGACTTTTGTGTAAACCAAAACAGGTTATATTCTTACCATTCGAATAGTTTCCACATATTGATGTTACTACCTTTATCTAGATCATTAGTGCGCACATCCATTTTCCCATCCCCATCGTTATCAAGAAAGTAATAGGGAGGACCGATATCGGGTTTTACTTTAATCATATAAAGTTTACCGGATCTGCGATATTCTTCTACGGTATTAGTTCCTTTGCGAACAATGGTAATATCAGGCTCCATCGTTTCGCCACTGTGTACTGGTAAAGGTAATTCGGGTAAATCAGTCACCGCCTCAGTCTCAGGTGGTTGCTCATTAGCATAGACTGGAAAAATAAGAAAACTCATTAAAATAAAACGACGCATGGGAAGTGACTCATCCAAAGTAAAAACACTTCTATCTTATTACAGTTTTTGTTCGTGTGCTTAACTAATAAAAAGTAACTATGGCTATCGCTAGTCTTTAAGTTAAAAAAGTAAGCACTAATAGCCGATACTGATTCCCTTGCGTTAGGATATTTGTCTTCTTAACGGTTTTATTTATACGGTCAATTTGCTGTTTTAATTTTTAGATAGCTAAGAATTAAGAATAATGCTGACTAGGTTATACTAATCAATTTAAAGGGTGAAATAGATGAAAAGACTCATTGAGGCAAGGGTAGTTAATCCATTACTTGAGAGATACGGTATACCCTCCTATAAGACAGAGGGTTCTGCGGGTATGGACTTGTTTGCTTGTATTGAAGCACCTGTCATCATTGCCGGCGGTAAAAATAAATTGATAGCGACTGGTTTAGCGGTAAATATTCAAGATCCTGGTTTAATGGCTGTCGTTGCAAGTCGGAGTGGACTTTGTTTAAATAAACAAGTTCGTGTTGGACAGGGCATGGGTATTATTGATGCGGATTATCATGGTGAAATAGGTGTTATTTTGCATAATGATGGTTTGACTGATTACCTCGTTCAGCCTGGAGAGCGAATTGCACAACTATTATTTATGCCTGTGGTTCAAGTTGCGCTGAAATTAGTTGCAGAATTTACTACCATGACTGATAGAGGTGAGGGTGGTTTTGGTCATACAGGACGTCATTAGTTCTGTGGCCAAGCGGTATTTTGCTAGTCTTTATGCCATGAATTATTTACGGTTTAACTCTTAACACCTTTAAATTTCCTTAACTTTAACTATACCTTAATTATGAATGAATCTATTTCCAATAATGCCATTATTTACGCCACACTTGCTTTAAATAGCGAGGTGGATTTACAGCGAGAATATTTAGAATCTGATGAGGTTCCTGAAAATGAACGTGAAAACGAAGAAGAAATTCTGGCTGACTTAGAACAAGCTTTTATGGAATTTGTTGATTTGTATAAAATCCGTTGTAAAGCTGACAAACAATTGCCTAGCATAGATGAATTATTGACTAGTCAATTATAAGCTTCGTCATGTATACGCTTTACGGCATTAAAAACTGCGATACCGTTAAAAAAGCGCAGCAGTGGTTAGATAAGAACGGCATAGTCTATCGTTTTCATGATTTTCGAGTAGATGGTTTTACGCTGAATCAGCTAATTGATTTTACTGCGCGTAAAGACTGGAGTTTGCTGCTTAACCGCAGCAGCACCAGTTGGCGGCAACTGAGTGCCGAACAACAAGCGGATCTGACTATAGAAAAAGCCTTCGCGTTGATGTTAAGCACACCCACATTGATTAAACGTCCCGTTTTAGATACGGGCAATCAACTCATTATCGGTTTTAAAGCCGACCATTACCAAACCGAATTACTATGAGTGAAACCTTAGAACTGCTTAAAGACCTTGTTAGTAGAGTATCAGTTACTCCCGAAGATGCAGGTTGTCAGGATGTGCTTGCTGAACGTTTAACTAAGCTGGGCTTTTTAGCAGAACGACTAAATTTTGATGATACGCAAAATATCTGGCTAAGACGCGGCAATCAATCACCGCTGTTTACTTTTTTGGGACATACCGATGTAGTACCCCCCGGTCCTTTAGATGCATGGTTGTCACCGCCTTTTGAGCCGACAATACGTGATGGTAAACTTTATGGGCGTGGCGCGGCCGATATGAAAGGCGGTATCGCTAGTTTTATTACCGCTGTCGAGCGCTTTGTCACCAACCATCCTGATCATCAAGGCTCGATTGCTGTCATGATGACTAGCGATGAAGAGGGTATAGCCACTAATGGCGTCGTTAAAGTGGTGAATATACTTGAACAACGTCAGGAAAAGATCGACTGGTGTTTGGTGGGTGAGCCCTCTAGCGATAAAAAAATAGGGGATGTGATCCGTGTCGGTAGGCGCGGTTCTTTGTGCGCCAAATTAACGGTTATCGGAATTCAAGGCCATGTTGCCTATCCTGAATTAGCTGAAAACCCTATTCATAGTTTCGCTCCTGCTTTAAAAGCATTGACGGAAGAGGTCTGGGATAAAGGTAACGCGTTTTTTCCACCGACTAGCCTGCAAGTATCGAATATCAATGCGGGTACTGGAGCGGAAAATATTATTCCAGGTGCAGCTGAAGTCCAGTTTAATCTGCGTTTTTGTACTGAATTGGATGTAGCAACGATCAAGCAGCGCACATCTGCCATTCTCGATAAATACGGTTTTAAATACGACTTGCAATGGCGTTTGTCCGGTAATCCTTTTTTGACCGAGAAGGGCGCATTAATTGAAGCCACCCATGCCGCTATCAAAACGGTAACTGGCTTAGAGACCTTAGATGATACCGGCGGTGGTACTTCGGACGGTCGCTTTATTGCTCCGACCGGTGCGCAGGTAATCGAGCTGGGGCCGTTGAATGAAAGTATCCATAAAATTAATGAACATGTGAGCTTGGATGATTTGGAAACGCTGAGCGACATCTATGAACAGATATTGATTAATCTGCTAGCTTAGCTAACACGCGCTAACCCTTTTGTTGGATAGGCTTTAGGGGCAGTAAAACTAGCTCGTCATCTTGCTCATGACCAACTTTCTCCATCAAGTATAAAAAGGCTGGCATTTAAGTAGCCCTCCAAAAATTGCAAATAAAGGCTAATCTGAGCGATAATG
>CAMDNJ010000079.1 GCA_945902915.1 Crenothrix polyspora
GCTCCTGCGGTAGTGACTGATGAACAACTGAAAGAATTAGGTATCCGTTTGATTAAACCTGAAGGTAAAGAAAAAGCTAAACAAGATTAAGGCATTGTAGGGACAGGTCGCGACCTGTCCTAGGCTCTTTTAATTCCGGGAGCAAGTAGCCTCGATGAAACGTAGTGGAATCGAGGAGGTCAGAGCGCTGTAAATCCTCGCACTGCCTTGCATCATCGAGGCTACTTGCTAATTGAGCCCTTAGATAATTTTTTGCCTATTCAGAGATCACTTCAACATCCAATCGACTACGACTGATACAGTCGGCATAACTTTTATCAAAGTCTTTAGCGCCTTGCGCCTGCAGATGGCAAGCCTTGGTGACCGCCTGATATTCAGTTGGATCTGCACGCAATACTGACCAGCCCTTTTGCTTCATACAGGCCACATAAGCATTTTTATCTCTACCGAGCCGCATTTGAACCTGACTCTGCGTGCGTCCAGTAGGCACATTAATCGTCTGCTTAGGTTGCGTAGAGTCACTACATGCAGTGGCATCTGAAAAATAATCTACATTAGCATCTTGGTTACTTTGTTTTACTGATTCATTGCTGACACACCCTAAAAGTAACGCACTACATAAAAGTAATACTGAAAACTTGTTCATGAATCTCATCCATATTATTAAATTAATGGTTTATTTCCAAGCCAGTCAGCAAGTAGCCTCGATGAAACGTAGTGGAATCGAGGAGGTCGGAGTGCTGTAAATCCTCGCACTGCCTTGCTTCATCGAGGTTACTTGCTATACCCAATATATCTAAATAACCGTACATCAAAACCTTATTAGCTTGTTCATAGGAATGGGTCAATTAATTCAATCTATCCTGCAAAATGGCAATAATGTCGCCCTTAGTATTACGCTCTTTATAGTACAAAACTTCAAATTCATTATCCATCGCCTTAGCTTTTTTCAGAAGAAGGTCTTCAATACCAATGACATCACGCCAGCTATTAAAATACCTATCATCCATTTGAGAACCGCCAAATCGGTACGTATGGGCGCTAACTCTTGCTGGAACTTAGTATCTAAGTATTCTTTGGTCACTAATTCCTTAAGGTTAACTTCAAGCACTTCTGATAAAGCTTCTGCTTCGGCCTCAGCTTGTTTATCAGGAACGCCGGCAGACTTGAGTTTATTGGCAAACTTGAGGGTATCGAAAGTAATAGCGGCCATAGTCGTTCCTAGTCATATTAAGTTGAGTCATAGTTTAGCATAGAGATTTAAAAAATGAGCCGCCCAGCAAGTAGCCTCGATGAAACGTAGTGGAATCGAGGAGGTCGGAGCGCTATAAGCCCTCGATTCCGCCTTGCTTCATCGAGGCTACTTGTTTGAATTGATAAAGCTTATGTAAAGCTAGCTGATTTTGTGTAAAGTAAACCTAATATTTTTAATCACCAACGTATAAAGGTAAAACATGGTTACTAAAGAGCAACTCAAAGACGAAATTAATACGGTAGAAGACCCGCAAATATTAGAACTGCTGTTAAAAATAAAACAAGGTAACATTGCACAACAATTAACACTATCAAACTGGTTACTTGAAAATATGCAGGGCTTAGGTAATTTAAACTTACCCGATAGAGAAATATCTTTTCAACCATGAAAGCAAGTAGCCTCGATGAGGCGTAGTGGAATCGAGAAAGTCAGAGCGCTGTAAATCCTCGATTACGCCTTGCTTCATCGAGGCTACTTGATTACTTGGAGTAAATCAGCTTCAACTGTTTTAAAATGCAATAGCTGAAGCTATTGCACTCCAAGTTTTTACTGGACACCATAGACCATTCACACCATCCCGTCTTAAGTTTATAGTCGGACAAGTTGCCAACCTACTCCAGCATTAAGGCCTCGCCACATGCAAGACAATAAACGACTACCTAAATCTATTAACGGCTACTGCCTTAATTTTCTCGTTACTCTGTTAATCTCATTATGTTTATCGGCCTGTGCGGCTGCGGATATCTTTGAATGGAAAGATAGCAAAGGTAGCGCGCATTACTCTAATCGCAACCAAGACCATGCAAAACGGCTGCATATTAATCCTGGTTACGGTTTTTATAGCATAAGAGCCATCTATGATGGTGATACCGTACAGTTGACAGATGGTCGTAAAATTCGCTTGTTGGGTATTAATACACCAGAAGTCGAACATAGAGGCAAGAACACCGAAGCGGGCGGTGAAGCTGCGAAAGCTTGGTTGATTAACAAATTACAAAACACCAAAGTTCGCTTGGAAATAGGTGTTGAAAAAACCGATAAATATGGCAGAACTTTGGCGCATTTGTTTACTGAAAACAAAGAGCATATCAATGTATCGCTAGTTAAAGCGGGGCTGGCGACGCTGAGCATTTATCCGCCCAATTTACAGTATGTAGACGAACTGCAAGCCGCTGAAAATGAAGCGCAGCACAATAAGCGTGGCTTATGGAATAGTAAGGAATATGCGCCTATAGCTGTTAATCAGCTAACAGATGAGGGTCATGCTGGCTGGACACGCATCGTCGGCAAAGTGACGGCTGTGCATATTAGTGAACGCTTTGTTTATTTAGAGTTTTCTAATCGCTTTGAAGCACGTATTGATAAAGACTGGCTGTCGTTATTTCCTGATGTTAATAGCTACGTCGGCAAAACAGTGGAAGTACGTGGCTGGCTGAATAGACGTAAAGATCAATTTTCAATGTTAGTCCGTCATCCAGTGGCGTTGATTGTGCTTTCAGATTAGTCATAAGCACTTGGGCATAAAGACTCCGTTTTAATCGTTTCCACAAAAGACATATCCATTAAGCTAAGCATTCTGAGCTTGGAGTAAAACAGCTTCAGCTGTTTTACAATCTGCATGTTATGCAGCCATTCAGCTGTGTAAATGATTGGGTTGGGGTATTCTATCCCAACCCGTTTAAGTAAGCCAAATTAAGGAGACAATCTATGTGGATAATAGTATTAATAATTGTTTTTCTGTTTGTACTAGGTGGCTTGTTAATTTTGTTGCGTTCAGCGAAGCTACCTACTATTCCAGATAGTGTAAAGGCTCAGCCTTATGAAGACGAGGATGATTAAGCGTGTTGTCTCTAGCTTTTTAAGTGCTTTAAATAAAAGAGTGACAAGGGTCCTTAGCTTTATATTTATAGGCGATTTCAGAGCATTTAATGGGCTATAACTACTGGGAATACCCGAATTTATACTGTGAGTGATGCACTACTTCTCTTAAAGCTGACTATTTTTACCCTGCTATGGACTATTCATACTAGGAAGTGAACTCTTCGTAAGATAAATACCGGTAGGCATGATTTGAAGCGTATGTCTCACAGTCTGAGATAGGGTGTTCTAGGCATAAAATCTGGTATTCACTACATAAAATTGGGTGCTCGAGGCATGAAATCGGGTAGTCGAGGTATGGCGTTGACTGTTCGAGGCGTGGCGTTGGCTAATCGAGGTATGGAGCTGACTGTTCGAGGTATGAAATTGGGTAGTCGTAGTATGAGGTAGGCTGTTCTAGGTGTGAAATTAGGTGTTCATGGCATCAACCTGGGTTTTCAGCCTGCTTGTATTGCTGAGTTGAATCCAAGCTTTAATAAGGACAGTTTTTACAAGCATTTCCACAACAGTAACCACGCTTTAAGTGATACCACTGAGTAAAAACCCAGTTATTGTCTTCTATTAAATAGTCGATACCGCTTATCAATTTTTCATCAGTACGATACTGACGAGCCATAGCAATAATGTCTTGTTGACTGCTTGTATTGATGAGCTTAATGATTTTTGCTTGTATCGCCTGACTAAGACAACTTTCACAAAGACAATCTTCTTGAGCCTCAAGGCTCAGAATGGAAGGGTAAGCGCTACACCAACAAGCGATTCCAACTTGATTGGCGCTACAACTCAATATTTCAGCACAACTTGAACAGCGTTTTTTTTGCATGGATAGATGGTTAGTTTTAATGATATTTAGCTGGCTACTAATTTAAGATAGGCTAATTTAGCTTAATCGTTCACTTTTAGACAGGGTTCTCCTAAGCGCAGACAAAGGGCTAAGGGCGAAGGGTTAATCCTAGTATCTGTCACCCAAGGGTGTAATAGGTTTAGGCATGTCACTCTCTGTATATGGAATCTATCAACTAAGCGATATCGGCGATGCACGACAAACAGCCGTAGTGGATAAAATGACTGCTGTGCGCAAAATCATCAGCATTTAAAAATGAATAATATAGGAGTCCATTCATACTTTAAATAAGAATGGACTCCTTGCTTCTTACTACAGAACTTAGAGTTCAGTCAGCAAATTTAACTCGCCTTCTGGAAACTGCATGGTCATGCAATGCAAGCTACCGTATTGCTGCACTAAGGGCATGCAGGGTATAGCAATGATTTCATGCTGAGGGAAACATTCCGCCAGTTTAGCCAAGGCGATATCATCCATAGCATCACCATAACTAGGTACTAACACGGCATGATTAATCACTAAAAAGTTAGCGTAATTAGCCGGTAATTGTTGGCCATCTTCGTCATAGATAGGCTTAGGTAAGGGCAACGGCACTAAATGATAAGGTTCATCAGCGTGAGTTCTAAGCTCCTGTAACTGCCGCTCCATATACTTTAAGCTGGTGTATTGCAAATCGTTACTATCTTTGCAACAGGTATAAGCAATAGTGTTGGCAGAGCAAAAACGTGCCAAGGTATCAATATGAGAATCAGCCTCATCACAAGACTGACTATCTTGATCTAACCAAAACACCCGCTTTACACCCAAGTGCTGTAGCAATTGCTGCTCAATTTCTGCTTGCGTTAAGCCGTGATTTCTATTCGGACTTAATAAACATTGTTTGGTGGTTAAGATCGTATCTATACCATCACTGTCTATGCTTCCACCCTCTAAAATAAAATCGATGTCTTTATGAACTTTACCTTTAAACGGCTTAACGTTTAACAACTTATGATTAAGGATATTGTCGTGTTGATGCTGGTATTCTTCGCCCCAACCGTTAAACAAAAAGTTAAGGTGCGAAATGACACCGGCTTGTGCAACACTTAAAAAAACAGTATCTCTTACCCAAATATCATTAACAGAGGCAAAGATAAAGTTTATATCGCCATGATTAGCAATTAATTTTTGAATATGTTGCTGATGAATGTCGTCATGACAGACGATAATGAGTGGTTGATATTGTGTAATCGTATCGGCAATCACGCTGTAAGTTTGCTCTACAGCTTCAAGATGATGGCCAAAATCACCGCTTTTATGGGGCCAAGCGATTAATACGGCAGATTGTTTTTCCCATTCGGCTGGAAATCGAGTCATTGTATATTCCTTTGATTAATGATTTACAAATAATCCATAAAGCTCAAAACTACCAACGGGTAACCAATACAGGCTTAACTGGCCATAACGATAAGTACATCGTCAATGGCTAAAGCTTATCGTTAACCCGCAAAAAAATGAATAGCCGTGATCTTCATGATGCATCACAACATGGGTATTAAGACTGTTTTACTCCTAGACTTAACATTTCTTGGGCGTGGGCCAGCGTGTTGGCGGTCATGGTAACGCCACCAAGCATTCTGGCGATTTCTTCAACACGCTCTTCATCTTGCAATAACCTAACCTGAGAAGAGGTGATATCGGATTTATTATTTTTTTCTACATAAAGATGATGGTGCGCCTGTGCCGCCACCTGTGGCAAATGCGTGACACACATGACTTGTCGATACTGACTTAAACTGCGCAATTTTTGACCAACAATTTCAGCAACGCCCCCCCCTATTCCAGAATCTACTTCATCAAATATGAGTGTAGGCGTGGTTTTGTCATTAGCCGTGGTGACTTGTATCGCTAAACTGATCCGTGATAATTCTCCACCTGAGGCCACCTTAGCCAAAGGCTTAGCAGGCAGACCAGGATTGGCACTGACTAGAAACTCAATTTTATCCTTACCATTAAGTTTAGGTGTAGAGCTTTCGAGATTACTCATAGCGACCAAGAATTCGCCTTGCGGCATACCCAGTTCTTTTATCATCACCGATATCTGGCCTTGTAATTTCTGGGCTGCTAACTGGCGTTGCTCTGATAATTGTGCGCTGAGTTGTTGATACTGCTGCTCTAATGCCACTGTTTCGGTAGTTAAGGTGGCAATACGCTCGCCACTATGGCTGATGTTATCTAGTTCAGTCGTTAATTTATTAACGACATCAAGTAACTGATCCGGCGCGACATGATGCTTACGACTCAGATTTTGAATCACGCCTATTTGGTTCTCAAGATGCTCCAATTGCTGAGGATCGACTTCTTGGGATTCTAAAAAGCGCCGTAATTGTAAAGCGGCTTCTTCGGTTAAAATCTGAGCTTCTGACAATAGTGCGCAAATATCATTTAATTCTGGCGCATAACGGGCAATCTGATTTAATTCGGCGGCACTATGACTGAGCATTTGATTAACGGACTGCTGATCACTTTCATAAAGCACTTCAACTTGAGCACGGCCAGTCGTTAGTATTTGGTCAAAATTAGCGAGCTTGCTATGCTCTTCTGATAAGGCGGCATAATTAAAAGACGCTAAATTTAAGGCTTGTAATTCTTCTAATTGATAACGTAAAAACTCTTCACGCTCGCTTTGATCAACACCCGCTTTTATCAGTGTCGTTAGTTCTTTATGCGCTGTTAACCACTGTTTGTAACATTGATTGACTTGATCTAATAAGGCTTGGTTTTTAGCATAGGCATCTAATAAACGCCGCTGTTCGTCAGGATTAAGTAAGGTTAAATGCGCATGTTGACCATGAATTTCAACCAACTTTTCACTCAACTCCTGCAAGTATTGCAAGGTCACTGGCCGATTATTGATATAGGCTTTAGAGCGGCCATCTTGATTAACGATACGCCTTATTAAACAATGTTGTTCATTATCTAGCTCATTATCTTTCAGCCATTGCTGGGCGCTGGGCGCATCGGCTAAATCAAATTCCAGATTAACTTCGGCGCGTTTGCAATCAGGTCTTACATAACCCGAATCAGCACGATCACCTAAGGCTAAACCCAGTGCTGTTAAGAGAATAGATTTTCCTGCACCGGTTTCGCCGGTTAGCACCGACATGCCTGTTTCCAGATCGAGATCCAAGCTTTTAACAACGGCTAAATCAATAATAGACAAGTTTAATAGCATAAGAATTAACTGTGGTAACCACTGCTCCAGTTTAATTTATTCCTGAGGATTTGAAAAAAGTCTTGGTCTTCAGGGTGCAAAATTCTAATCGGTATAGGATCTTTCTTAATCAAGATCTTATCACTGATTAACACATCAGGTATTTCAATATGATCACAGGTCACCAAGGCATTGATTTGTTTGGTTTGGCAAAAGCTAATCTCAATCTCAGCAGAGTCATGTATCACTATGGGTCGATTCGACAAGGTATGTGGATTTAAAGGCACTAAAACCAGCGCGTTTAACGAAGGATAGAGTATAGGACCGCCTGCTGATAACGAATAGGCGGTAGAGCCGGTAGGCGTTGAAATAATCAAGCCATCGGAGCGCTGTGAGTTTAAAAACACATTGTCTATTTTAGTGACAATTTCAATCATGCTGGGCGTTACCCAACGATGAATAGCCACTTCATTAACAGCCGTTTCTTCATGTATAACTTGCTGATCACGGATAATTTTAGCGCGTAATAAAGAACGCCTTTCCTCCGTGTAATGGCCTTGCAGCATTTGATGCAACTTGCCCGGCAATTCGCTAGGTGATATATCAACTAAAAAGCCCAGATGACCTAAATTAATGCCAATTAAAGGAATATCATAAGCAACGATGGCTCTAGCCGCCCCTAGAAAAGTACCATCTCCACCTACCGCAATGACCAAATCACAATAGTGCCCCAAAGTTTCTAAGGGACAAGCCGCGACAGCAGGACTATTAATAAAACTGACGCTATCTTCAGCTACATAAACCTTATAGCCATGCGCGATTAAATAGGTATAGAGGCCTGTTAAGGTTCCAGCAATACTAGCATCGCTGAGCTTGCCGATGATACCTATGGTTTTAAAGGGTGTCTGCATTGAATATAGTCATCGGTAAAGCGTTTGATTATACAAAAAAACCATCATTAGCCTAGATTTTTTATAAATAGCTGCGCAATACACTGCTTTCTCGTATGAATGCCCAGGTAATGTACAACAAATTGGTATTTGTCTTTATTCATTTAATAGTCACCAACTCCCGCCAATCCGTTGTATAACGCGGGGATTTTCGTTCTGATTTTGGCTTCCAGCTCTGCTCAAAACCAGTGGCCGCTATTGAAATAGCCTTAGGAAAGCGTCGATTAATTTGATCGACAGTTGCCATTAATGGACGATTCTCCGTAGGTAACTCGTTATCAGAAAAGTCAAACAGCTCAAACTGACCAGACATAGCTTCTGAACGAATCTGACTAAGCTGCACACCGCATTTTTGATAACCATAACCGGTTTTGAATATCTCCTTTAACAAACGATTGGCTGCGCTAATCAGTGTGCGAGTATCTTGGGTCGCAGCAACTAGCTTGATAGTCGCCGAGCGCTGATATTGCGGCTCTTGACTATTAAACGGGCTGGTTCTTATAAAAATACTCATACAGCTAGTTACCGAATGTTGTCTTCTAAGCTTTTCAGCAGCACGACTGCAAAACTCAGCCAAGGCTTCGAACAGCTCTTTATATTCAGTCAATCGACGACTAAAACTACGCGAACAGACGATCTGTTGTTTGTTCGCGCTAATCTCTTCTAATTGAAAACAAGGAGTGCCATTCAGTTCCATCACAGTTCTAGCGACTACAATATTAAATTGGCTTTGTATATGTTGACTCGATTGTGTCGCCAAATCCCAAACACTATGAATACCTAATTGTTTCAGTTTTAAAGTAGTGCGTGTACCTATACCCCAGACTTCACCGACTGGCACTATACGCATTAGTTTTTCTCGACGCACGGGATCTGATAAGTCTAAGACACCGCCAGTTTTACACCACTTTTTAGCCGCAAAATTCGCTAACTTAGCTAAAGTCTTAGTCGGCCCCATACCCACACAAACCGGTATTCCTGTTGCGCGAACCACCGTTTTTTTAATTAAATCACCGTAAGCTAGACTGTCTTGATAACAAACCCCAGTCAAATCCAAAAAAGCCTCGTCTATGGAATAGACTTCCATAGTAGGCGCAAAAGCTTCTAGCGTCGACATTACCCGAGACGACATATCGGCATACAGCGTGTAATTCGACGAAAATAATTTTATCTGATGCTGATTGACCAATTGCTGAATTTGAAAAAGAGGAACGCCCATCTTGATGCCTAAGTCTTTTACTTCTTTGCTACGTGCCACCACGCAACCATCATTATTACTCAGTACCGCCACCGGCTTACCGATTAAATCAGGCCTAAAGACCCGTTCACAGGATACGTAAAAATTATTACAATCGACTAAAGCTAACAATGTTTGCATTACAAAGCATGAATAACGTTGGTAACTACACCCCAAATCACCATATCCAGTTCTTCGTAAATGACAATATCAGGGTAGTCTGGGTTTTCTGCTTTTAGTTGCCATTGCTCATTATCCCGCGCTAGACGCTTTACAGTGAGTTCGCCATTTAATGCACAAATCACTATCTTGCCCGGTACTGGATCAATGGAGCGATCAACTACTAATATATCATTAGGATGAATACCAGCACCCAGCATCGATTCACCTTGAGCGCGCACAAAAAAAGTCGCCGCCGGCTTTTGCACCAATAGCTCGTTTAAATCTAAATTCTTTTCAACATAATCATCAGCCGGTGAAGGAAAACCTGCGGCAACTTTGCCACTGAATAAGGGTATAGCCAGCACACAAGGTCGTGGGGTCGGTAATAGCAAAGTAAAAGAAGTCATGGTCATAGATATTTAGTAGCAAGGAATAAGAACAATCAATAATCATGTTTTCTTTTTGTTCTCTTTTTTCTTGCATTCTAATTTATTTTTGCTAAGATGACAAAAACTTAAAGCAGATTGCAGACCACATGAATACATTAACTCGACGACAACGAGAAATATTTAACTTTCTTCGTGATAACAGCGAAGATTTTTCTCGCCCACCTAGCTTGGATGAACTCTGTTCTGCATTGGGTATGGCTTCGCGTGGCTCTATGTATAAACACATCATGGCTTTGATTAAAGCAGGTTTGGTAGAACCTTTTACCGGTAATAAACAAGGCGGCGTTCGCTTAAGTATTCAGGCTCAGAGCGATGATGAAATTGAAGAGCAAGGCTTACCTTTTATTGGCTCAATTGCCGCAGGTATGCCTATAGCCGCATTAACAACCATCAATTACATGATGGTACCTGATGCCTTAAAAACCAATAAGCCTTGTTACGTCTTACAGGTTAAAGGTGAATCTATGATTGAAGCCGGAATTTTTGACGGCGACTGGGTGGTCATCGAACAGCGAGACTATGCTAGTAACGGAGAAATAGTGGTCGCTTTAATCGAAGATTCCGAAGCAACCTTAAAATATATTGAGCAAAGCGCAGAGCAGGTCTTGTTGCTACCGGCCAATGCAAACATGAGCGCACTGTCCTATCACCCCGAGCAAGTTGCAATTCAGGGTGTGTTAGTCGGCCAAATGCGCAGTTATCGATCACATTAAACACTTTATTAAAAACTAAGGAGAATACTCATGGTACAAAGAATTCACATGCACGATCAAGTTAACAACAAAGTAGACGACATTATGAGTCATTACAAAAACCACCCCATCAATGACTTCATGCAACTAATAAAGCATTTTATAAAGCGTTAAACCGTTATTTAGCTAAGATTTTAAAAGGTATTTGCACGGCTAGTTTCAATCTAGTAAGGATTTGAGGTTTTCTGGGCAATAAGCTAACGAATAACGGCCAACTCTATGACTATGAAGGACTAAAAGTCTTCGTAAAACGAAGACTTTTAAATCTAATGGTATGGCTTAAGCAACTATTAAAATAGTTGGTTTTCTCTCAAACTAACAAATCTTGCGATAAAACTTTATCTACTGATAACTCCGTCCAGCTAAAAACTCGAATATCAAGTAACAGTAATTTTTAGTAATGTAGTATAATTCTCGGCTGAATCGCTCTGGGTGGTATTAACAATCCCTTTAGCTTTATCTATATCAATGTCGGGACGTAGCGCAGCTTGGTAGCGCACTTGTCTGGGGGACAAGGGGTCGCAGGTTCAAATCCTGTCGTCCCGACCAATTGATTCAATGACTTATGAAATTCAATATTGAGTGAAACGTCAAAAAAGCTATTTCGGTACAACATCCGGTACAACAAATAAAAACACTTGCCGGTTATCGCCAACTTTAAATCTCCGCAATCCCTGCCGACCAGCCAGCATTAAGCCGACCTTGTTTTAATTCTTTAGATACCTGTACTCGATCCCGTATCAAATCGCCCTGACAGCAGAATCTGCCCCCCGTACACCCCAAAATATAGTTAGGAGTCCCAGCTATCTATTCATTACCAATACGCTCGTTGAATCCCCAATTCTGAAAAACATACCCCCTATACCTTTGAAATAAGAGGGCATCAAAATTTTAAAATGGGACTTACTGG
>CAMDNJ010000080.1 GCA_945902915.1 Crenothrix polyspora
TGGCTGTGGTAAGTGTTCGGGAGTTAGTTTTAAATTACGAATTGAGTGATAGGCATATATTTTTCAATTTGTGCCTGAAAGAGTTCAAGATTAATCGTAATGAATTTTCAGCAGTTGCTATATACAGCATCTTTTTTTGCAAGAGCAAGAACACCAACTTTCATGAATTTTAATAAATCGATACCCACATTAAAATCCCATCCTTCATCGGGTTTCATTTTACAAGTAATAAATTTATTTAAGCCCGTGCCATTGCCTGTGCGTGCTTGTGCCTGCCTTTCATTGAGTGATATTAAGCGACAGCGGCAATTTATCCCGTTCGGTGGAGAATGCGTCTTCCAAAAAACATCATCGACAGGACGAATAATCCCATCAATCGCTAAGTGATTGTTACGCACCCGACTATCATTAATGGCGTCATACATGAGATAGGGCCGCGTGTCTTTTCCTTCAACAAAGCGTTCCCAACGGCCAGCATTATAACAAGCTACTTTAATAGTACGAAAGAAGGTTTCTGGCAAATCTTTAGGTAATTCAATGCCATTTAATTTCAGTTGTTTTTTAAAAGACACTATGGTTTCTCCATTGTCTATAGAAGTGTGCAGTGAGTCCAATATGAATTGCAAATGTTCATAACTAATTGCAAAGCTGTCTGGTGATTCATTATGGTATGCATTGTGTAAATTATCTTTGAGATAACCCATCACAGCAATTGCTTCCACAAACTTTACATCAAAACTCATAATAAATGTGCCTTAGTGATTTTTAACTCATTGAATATTTAATTAATTATATCAATCGACTTATAAATGATTGCCTGAATAGTATATTTGATAATAACTGGTTAATGCCATTTTTTTATGTCTGAATTGTTGGCATTTGTTGCGGGTGTTTTTTTTGAAGTGCGCCATGAGTGCGCCACAGTAAATTTTAGACAATAAAAAAGGCCTTCGTTTTCACGTAAGACCTTGATTTTATTGGTGGGGTGTCGGGGGTTCGAACCCCGGACCTATGGATTAAGAGTCCACTGCTCTACCAACTGAGCTAACACCCCAAGATTAATGGCGGAGAAAGAGGGGTTCGAACCCTCGATACGTTACCGTATACACACTTTCCAGGCGTGCGCCTTCGACCACTCGGCCATCTCTCCTAGATTGATTGTCATAGGGTGACTTTGACAATCAACAAGGATAGTCGAGATCGCGCTTTCTTGCAATGAATTTTTAAGCTAAATCTCTTCTGTTAAAGCTTCTAAAGCATTCCATCGGGCATACACTTGCTCTAAATTCGCCTCTATAGCCTTCAGCTCATCTAAGGTCTTTGCTATTGCTAAAGGCTCTTTTTTATAAAAACCTGAGGAACTAATTTGCAACGTTAATGCTGCTTGCTTAGCTTCTAACTCATCAATCATATCTGGCAATTTATTCAGTTCTTGCTGATCTTTAAAACTTAACTTCTTTTTTTTAGCATTACTAGACGTTTCTTGTTTAACCGCCGGCTCTGCTTTCTTAACTGCAACCACTGGCTTACTAGACTCAGTTTGTTTTACATAACTCATCCAATCAGTATAACCACCGACAAATTCATCAACTTCACCCGATCCTGTTAGCACATAAACACTAGTGACCACATTATCAAGAAAGGCTCTATCATGACTCACCAGCAACAAAGTTCCATCATAATTAACGAGCTTTTCTTCTAATAGCTCTAATGTTTCTAAGTCTAGGTCATTGGTAGGTTCATCCATGACTATAAGATTAGCAGGCTTAGTAAATAATCGTGCCAGTAATAATCGATTTTTTTCACCACCCGATAAACTTTTAACCGGCGACCTTGCTCTTGCAGGTGCAAATAAGAAGTCACTTAAATAAGACATAACATGACGTTTGTTACCGGCTATTTCAACAAAATCATTACCATCAGCAACGGTATCAGCAACGGTCAAATTAGGATCTAGTTGATCACGTAATTGGTCAAAATAAGCGATTTCGAGTTTAGTACCCTGATCTACGATACCGCTATTAGGCTCTATCTGTTTTAACAAAAGTTTTAGCAGTGTTGATTTACCCGCACCATTAGCACCGATTAAACCAATTTTATCTCCGCGCTGAATGAGGGTAGAAAAATGATTAATAATTTGTCTATCGCCGTAACCAAAACAAATATCATCAACTTCAATAACCTTTTTACCTGAAGCATCACCTTTTTCTAGAGCTAATCTTGCAGTGCCTTGTTGTAAACGTCGTTGTGCGCGTTCATTACGTAACTTTTCTAACGCCCTAACACGCCCTTCATTTCGTGTGCGTCGCGCTTTTACACCTTGCCTGATCCAAACCTCTTCTTCTGCTAGTTTTTTATCAAACTCGGCATTTTGATTGGCTTCATCTTCAAGAGCTGATGCTTTACGGGTTAAGTAGTCATCATAATTACCCGCCCATGACACTAAGTTACCACGATCTAAATCAACAATTCGTGTGGCTAATTTTTGCAAGAATGATCGATCATGGGTCACAAATAACACTGCGCCTTGAAAGTTAAGTAATTGCTCTTCCAACCAAAGAATACTTTCAAAATCGAGATGATTGGTAGGCTCATCAAGCAACAGCACTTCAGGTTCGATTACTAAAGCACGCGCTAAGGCAACTCGCCTTTTCCAACCACCCGACAAACTATTAATTTTTAAGTCACCCGGCAAGTCTAGCTTGGTTAGTGTGTTTTCAACACGTTGCTGAAAATGCCAACCATTATGTGCTTCAAGCTTATGTTGTAAATCACCCATTTCATTTAAGGCTTTTTCATCATCATAATCCATTGATAAGGTCAGCGCATGGTAGCGAGTAATCCATTCCCCTAACTCACCTAGTCCACCGGCAACGGCATCATAGATAGTCGCATCATCAGGAAGGTCAGGAGATTGCTCCAGCCACGCCAGTCTTAATTCGGGTTGACGCCAAATATCACCATGATCTGGTAAAATATTGCCGGCAATGATTTTCATTAAGGTAGATTTACCTTCACCATTACGGCCTAGCAAACCAACTCTTTCACCAGCATCTAACTGGAAATCGGAGTTTTTTAATAAAGCATGGGTACCAAAAGCAATGGAAATATTGGATAGACGTAATAAAGGCATTTTAGAATTTAGAGTTGAGGATAAAGAGTTTCGAACATATTATATAGAATAATAATGACGGCTTGATTATAAAGTGACAAATAGCTGTTTTTTTTTAGATTACAGCCTCTAGCCTTAGTCGATCATCACTTACAAACAAAAACATGAAAGATGACTGATTTGCTCACATAAACAGCCATACACTTAATGAAGTGATGGCTGTTTATCTAAAGAGGCTAGCAACTTAAGGCGGTACAACTTCAACTCAGACGAAAGGCTTAAGGCGAAAGATTAAGTCGGAGCTTAGCAACTTAAGGCTGCGCAGATACTAGGCTTAACCCTTCGACTTTTGCCTTTTGCCTGCTCTTAAAAGAACCCTGTCTAAAAGTAAACGATTAAGCTAGTGTCCCGTCTTAAATTGGTAGCCATTTAAAGACAAACTACCATTGTGATTCGCCAGTCTCTGGATCATACATCTCATGAACAATTTTATGACGATTAGCAATCAACTCTTCAATACTGGGTGAATTGGTCATCGCGCGTGAAATAGCAATCTTCATGGCTTCATAATTGGTACGATATAAATCTTTACGATCTACATCAGGATTAGCGGCACATTCAGGCGCTATCCATAACATGGCGATAATGCATAAATCATTGGCTTGATCCTTAGGTATGACACCTTCGATAACACTATCAAGCACCGCATCAGCAACGGCTGATTGCACTGGACCACCAAATAAGTTTACATAAGCACTGGATTTAATCGTCACTTTAGGAACGATGATCGTAGCCGGCTTTACTTGCTGATTAGTGGCACGAATAGCAAACATACGCGTATGACCTTCTGTTTGCCCCATTAAGGTTGCAAAGGCATTACCAGCAGGGCCTTTAACACTACCGATTAATATTTCAGGCATAGCATCCGTACCCTGACCATCACTTGCAAACACGGTTGCTTCGCCGGTTCTAAACCAAATTGTATCTGACATTAAAAGTTCCTAAGTAGATTCTAAAAGCTAAGCATTTTATGATGTATGCCTAAGAGCGGCAATAGATATATCCAAGAAAACCTATTCTTTAAGCACACTATCACAAAGTTTGGGTAATACCAGTTCTGCGGGTGTAGCTTTCGTAGGGATTGGCTGTTTGGCTTCTTCACTAAACCACCAATCTAAACCAGCATCACATCCATTACCTAGCGGTAAAGGCTCTTGCGCTAGACAAGCAATGCTGTTTTGCGGACATTTGAGGCGCACATGAAAATGATCATCATGTTTCCACCAAGGTCTTATTTTTCGTAACCAGTCTTCACTCGCATAACGATGACAAAGCTCACGCTTTATACTTGGATTAACAAAAATTCTCTCGACTTCAGGCATATTCGCCGCTACCGCTAGCACTTTTTCATTAGCAACAGACCATTGCTTATAATCTAAGGTATCCGTCGCTCCTATCAACACAGATGGCGCACCCAAGGTTTCTCTATCGCTAACGCTTAGGATGTGATTTTCTGCCTGTTTCGATAACAAAAACCAAATATCAACATCCAAACCTGTTTGATGACTACGATGTCCAGTTAAGGTAGGTCCGCCTCGTGGCTGACCCATATCACCAATCAATAACACACCTAAATGTTGATAGGTTACAGCCTGCCCTAAATGTTCAATAAATTGTTTTAAATCAGGATGACCAAAAGAACGTTTTCGTGATAAGCGCATCATCTGAAAACCACTACCATTCATAGGTAATGAAACGGCTCCGCTAACACATCCGGCGGTATAAGAACCAATACTTTGCGAATTTTCGCTATGGACTGTCGGTTTAGTGACCTTAGCCCATTGTTCCGCTATAGAAGACGCTTTACATTCAGTCAGTAAGCCCCAAGATAAAAGACTCACTAAGACCATTAATACTTTTAACACGCAGACACTCGATTTAAAACCATAAGAAACACATTGGCTATTTTACACTAGCGACTACAGATAGATATTAGGATATACAATGCAATCGCTTTTTTATTGCTTCAATGAAAACGCCGCATCATGTATCGCCTCTGATAAAGTTGGACGTGCATGTATAGTTCTGGATAAATCTTCGCTACTGGCTGAAAACTCCATGGCGAGTACTGCCTCTGCTATTAATTCAGATGCTAAGGTACTCATGATATGAACGCCTAGTATTTTATCGTTAGCAGCGGAAGTTATGATTTTAACCATGCCATCGGTTTTTCCCGTTGCCAGAGCACGAATATTTGCATTTAAAGGAAAACTACCCACATTAATAGCTACCCCTGCAGCGCGTAAATCTTGCTCAGTTTGGCCTACCCAAGCGATTTCAGGGCCGGTATAAATAACGCTAGGCAGATTTTCATAATTAATAGCTGTACACTGACCAGCAATAAATTCTGCAACAAACACGCCCTCTTCTATGCCTTTATGTGCAAGCATAGGGCCATGCAAGGTTAAATCACCAATAGCATAAACGCCAGGAAGATTTGTTCTACAGTTATTGTCAACATAGACATAACCATTTTCATCTAATAATAAATTAGCTTCAGGTGCAGCCAAGAGCATAGAATTAGGCTTTCGACCACAAGCTACTATTAATTTATCGACTCGTAAATTATGAGTACCGTCCTGATCTTGATAATCCACACTGACTTTCTTATTAACAATTTTTGCTGAGATGACTCGTGACCCCAAGCGTATATCTAAGCCTTGTTGAGTAAATATACGATAAGCTTCTCCAGAAATCTGTTGATCAACGACTGACAAAAAGTCATCCTGAGCTTCTAACAGTATCGTTTTCGCACCTAATCTATTCCAAATACTAGCCAACTCTAAGCCAACTACGCCAGCACCCACGATGGCTAATTTTTTAGGTAGTATTTGAAGATTTAAAGCGCTAATGGAATCAATAATAGTTTCATTATCTACCTGCACGTTATCTAATTTAATAGGGGATGAACCTGTCGATAAAATAATATGTTTAGCACTCAGTATTGACTGAGTTTTCTTATCAGTAGAAATAACTTCTACTTGTTGTGTATTTAACAATCGAGCTTTAGCTTGAATATGATCTATCTGGTAATGTGCTAAAGAACTAGCCATGTTATGACTAATATCAGCGATAATTTTATCTTTACGTTGAATCAGTTGCGGCAGATTAAGTGAAATAGTTTCAGCATGAATGCCATGCTTTGCTAGATCATGATTAAGTTGATAATAAATTTTTGCCGACTCTAATAACGTCATAGAGGCAATACTGCCCGCATTAAGATGCGCACCGCCTAATTGACCTTGACCAGCTTTATTACGCCAATTATCAATGCAAGCCGTCTTTAACCCTAATTGCGCACACCGTATAGCGCTAGCAAAACCCGCAGGGCCTGCACCGACAACAATCACATCATAATGGCGAGTACTCTTATGTGGCATGAGCTTAAATATTAAGTAAAAGGTGAGCAGGCGCTTCTAAACACTCTTTAATAGTCACTAAAAACTGTACAGCTTCCCGACCATCGACCAATCTGTGATCATAAGACAAAGCCAGATACATAATCGGCCTGATAACAATTTGGCCATTTTCAACAACTGCTCGTTCTTTAATAGCATGCATCCCTAAAATGGCACATTGCGGCGGATTCAGTATAGGCGTAGATAACATAGAACCAAATACACCGCCATTAGTGATAGTAAAGGTACCACCCTTTAAATCATCATACGTTAAGCTGCCTGTTTTAGCCTTAGTACCAAAATCAACGATACTTTTTTCGATACCGGCAAAATCAAGTTGATCGGCATCATGTAATACAGGCACAATCAAACCACGCGGCGTGCTAACAGCGATGCCTAAATCATAGTAGCCATGATAAATAATGTCACCACCATCTATAGAGGCATTAATTGCTGGAAAGCGTTTTAAAGCTTCTATTGAGGCTTTAACAAAAAACGACATAAACCCCAATTTAACTTCATGTTTTTGTTCGAACCGAGCCTTATATTCATTGCGCAGGTCAATCACGTTTTGCATATTGACTTCATTAAAGGTAGTCAACATCGCTGCATTTTGTTGTGCTTGTAACAGGCGCTCGGCAACTTTTGCTCTTAATCGCGTCATAGGTACCCGCTGCTCTGGTCGCAAATTAGAAGCTATGGTTGACGAGGGTATTAATGGCTTCACTTGGCCCACCATGTCTTCTTTAGGCACCTGCTTCGTTACGTTTATTTGTAAACTAAGGTGATCTAAAACATCTGTTTTAGTCAGCCGACCATTCTTCCCTGTACCCTTAATGATGCTTGGATCTAAAGTATTTTCATGAATCAGTCTTCGTACAGAGGGACTTAACGGAATATCATCGCCATTAAAGTCAGTCGATTTAATATGTTCCGATGACTGAGAAACACTAGTAGCCCCTTGCTGTGCCTGCATATCCAATACGGCTAATAACTCACCCCCCGTTACCAGAGCACCATCTTCTTTAAGAATATGAGTTAACACACCAGACTCTGGCGCAGGTACTTCTAAAACAACTTTATCCGTTTCCAGATCAACGAGACTTTCATTTTTAACAACAAAATCTCCGACTTGTTTATGCCAGGTTATCAATGTGGCATCAGAAACAGATTCTGGTAGTTGGGGCACTAAGATTTCGATACTCATGTTATTTTCCTGAAGATGTTCCGTATAAGGCTGCTTGAACCACAGCTTTTTGTTGTTCTATATGAATATGGAATTTACCCACCGCAGGTGCTGCTGAAGCGTCTCGACCAGCATAAGTCAAACTGACATCAGTAGGTAAATTATCAATGAAATGATGCTTCGATTGATACCAAACACCTTGATTCTTAGGCTCTTCCTGACACCAGATAAATTCCTTTAATTGCGGATATTTTGCTATTTCTGCTTTAAACAACTTGTCGGGGAACGGATAAAGTTGTTCTATCCTAGCGATGGCGACATGCTGAAGTTGATCTTGCCTGCGGGCTTCTAATAGATCGTAATAAACTTTGCCAGCACACAACACAAAGCGCGTTATTTTTTTAGGATTAACCTTATCGAGCTCACCGATAACAGGATGAAATTCTCCGTCGGTTAAATCTTCTAACGTTGAAACTGCCATTTTATGTCGTAACAAACTTTTAGGACTCATGACTATCAGAGGTTTTCGATAATTACGCAAAAGCTGACGACGTAACAAATGAAAGATTTGAGCCGGTGTGGTTGGCGTACAAACCTGCATATTATGTTCGGCACATAGCTGTAAATAGCGTTCTAGCCTGGCTGAGGAATGCTCTGGGCCTTGACCTTCAAAACCATGGGGTAACAACATCACTAAACCACATAAGCGCCCCCATTTCGTTTCACCCGAACTAATAAATTGATCGATAACAACTTGAGCACCATTGGCAAAATCACCAAACTGAGCTTCCCAAATCACTAAGGTATTGGGCATGGTAGAACTATAACCATATTCAAAACCTAGTACACCGGCCTCGGATAATAAAGAATCAAAAATTTGCGCACGACCTTGATCTTTGTCCAAATGTCTAATCGGCGTATAGGTTTTATTACTCAATTGACTATGCAATACCGCATGACGGTGTACAAAGGTTCCTCGTCCAACATCTTGTCCCGTTAAGCGCACATGAAACTTTTCTAATAACAGACTGGCATAAGCTAAATTCTCAGCAAAGCCCCAATCCAAAGGCATAGCACCAGCCGCCATTTTACGACGATTATCCATAACCTTAGCAACACGGGGATGTAATTCGAATCCAGCGGGCAGCCTTTGCATTCTATCGTTACAGTAACGCAACTGATCCCTAGAGATTGCCGTATTACAAGGAATATCCCAGCTTTTACCGTAGAAACTATGCCATTGATCTGTATATGAGTAACTGGAATTTAGTAATACAGGCCTAGAGACTACTTGACCTGCATCTAGCAAGTTTTGATAATCTTGCTCCATCTGTGCAGATTGCTCTGTCGTTAACAGCCTCTCATTAATAAGCTTTTGTGCGTAGAGCATTCGCGTGGTGTTATGCGCACGAATTTTTTTATACATAAGAGGCTGAGTGGTTGCTGGCTCATCAGCTTCATTATGTCCTAAGCGACGATAGCAAACCAAATCAATCACCACATCCTTATTAAAGGTCATTCGATAATCCAAAGCCAGTTTAGTCACAAAAACCACGGCTTCTGGATCATCGCCATTAACATGAAAAACTGGTGCTTGAATCATACTAGCAACATCAGTGCAGTATGGTGTTGACCTAGCGTCCTGTGCGTTACTAGTGGTAAAACCAATTTGATTATTGATCACAATATGTACGGTCCCGCCCGTGCTAAAAGCACGCGTTTGCGACATATTTAAAGTTTCCATGACGATGCCCTGCCCTGAAAAAGCCGCATCTCCATGTATTAAAATAGGAATAACGGTGTTTATGCCCTCAGCCCCTGCCCTATCTTGCCGCGCTTTCACAGAACCTTCAACTACCGGATTAATAATCTCTAAATGAGAGGGATTAAACGCGAGTGTTAAATGCACGGGCCCGCCAGGGCTTTCCACATCAGAAGAAAAGCCTAAATGATATTTAACGTCTCCCGAACTCACACCTGGCGACAGAGTAGACATGCCGGTAAATTCATCAAACAAGCTAGCAGGACTTTTACCTAAAATATTAACCAGCACATTTAAACGACCGCGATGCGCCATACCAATGACTATCTCTTTAACGCCTTTATCGCCAGCCCCCTGAATGAGCTCATCAAGTATAGGAATTAAAGACTCACCTCCTTCCAAAGAAAAGCGTTTTTGGCCAACAAAGCGATTATGTAAATGACTTTCTATACCTTCGGCTGCTGTGAGTAGTTTCAATAACCAGATTTTTTTATCAGGAGCTATTATTAAACTTAGCTTAGAGCTTTCTAAACGATTAATTAGCCAACGCCTAATATGGGTATCGGCGATATGCATAATCTCAGAGCCTATGCTATCGCAATAAATACCTTGCAGATTAGCGATAATCTCTCGTAGCGTTAAGCGATCAATATTGCCATAAAGTGCGCCAGAATCAAACAGCGTCTCCATATCCAATTCTGAAAGACCGTAATAAGAAGGATCCATATCCGCAGGTTGAACAGCGGTCTTACCTAGGGGATTGGTGTTAGCAATTTGATGACCACGAACGCAATAATGATTGATCAATCGAGCAACTGAAGATTGTTTTTTAACACTGGCTGCAGTAAAGCCTTGTAACTGAGCAAGTCTATTTTGAGATTTAACTGCCAATTGCGCAAAACGCTCGACAATTGGACTATGAGCCGTTTCATAAGTATGTCCACACTGAATAGCCTTAAAGGCTTTTTGCCAACTCAGCTCAACTGACTCAGGATTTTCTAAATAACATTCATATAAATATTCAATATAACTGGCATTACTACCTTGCAAAGAGGAAGATTCTTGAAACAGTTTAAGCAGCTCACTCATAGATATCCAATTTATTCCGTAGGTTCTAGGCTTATATTAATAGCTGATATCATACATTGCTAATATTTTATAACAATACTTGCAATATTTTAGACTGGAACTCTTAAATGAACGATAAAAGTCAGTAATGATCTCTCATTGTTAGCTTGATAAAATCTCTAATAAAGCTAATATTAAGCACATTTGACAATTTCTTAGTTAATGGTAAAAAAAGAACATATTCTCGAGGCTACCAAGATGACAAAAGAAAACAGTTACTTAACAGCTCCCTTTGATAACCCAGTCTCTGCCATACTTGAAGGCATAGATCGTGATGTAGCACGAGGTGAAGATGTGTTAACGCTAGGTCTATGTTTGGTAATGCTATCGTCTATTTTTGCTCCCATTGCACCGCCCACTGTACTACTACCCATAGTCGCTGTTATTTTTGCTTGTTCTGCGGGCTATGCACGAATAAATTATCATCGCATGGAACACAAACTCTCAGCATCAATGGCCGCCATTGACTACCACGACATGGCTAAACTAAAAGCTATAGCCAATGTATTTAAACAATACCCAATGCCTAGTTTAATCGATTCTCTTAATCCAGCTAAGAACCTTGTACGCACCTGGAAAAGTGTCCTAGGTGGCATAATAATTAATCCTTTTTGGATGCCTATTTTTTATATGATGGGCATGCAAATTAAAGAAGAAGCCAATCTTGGTGTATTAAGCCAAGCAATCATTGACGTCGAAAAAAAGCTGGCTCCTGCTCTCATTAAAAACGACTCTAAACAATAACAGCCGCCGATTTATCAGTCATGACGGTCTCTATAACGAAGCGTGACGGGGTTTGCAACCCCGTGACTCACGTTTCAAAAACTATTAAAGCAGCCAAACGTTTCAGTCGGGGTTGCAAACCCCGACCGGCAGGGGTTGAGCTTTATATAGGATTGTATTATTTATGCTGAGCGTTTGGAGTGCAATAGCTTCAGCTATTGCCTTTTAAAACAGCTAAAGCAGTTTTACTC
>CAMDNJ010000081.1 GCA_945902915.1 Crenothrix polyspora
TTTAATACAGCCATAGCCCCAGCATCCGCACAGGGGCGCATACCTTACCAAGGAATGAATATGGCTACAGTATCAACCTTCACACCCATCAATAAACCCTTGCTTAACCCAGTCGTTGAGCAAGGGTTATCAAATACCACACCCATCAATCAACTATTACGTAGACCTGTCGTAGAAGCCGCTACAGGCTGGAGTAGGTCAACTATCTATAGAGGGCGGTCAGTATGACAGCAATAACCCGTACCATTTCATTAGACGATAATATCATTGTCGATACTTTCGAAGCATCAATACTTATATGCACACCTGAAAAGTCATTAATAAAATGGCGTTCTACTGGTGAACACAATATTCCATTTATTAAAATTGGTCGTAATGTCAGATACAGGACAAAAGATTTAAGAGAGTGGATCGAAAGACATATTAAAGGCGGTGCAGCTTGAAATACGCCGCGTCTGAGAAACGCGACTTATCAGGTTTACAGTCAAATTATACCACGCTTAAAGAAGCCCTTAAGCTGAGTATTATTGAAAGAGCTTTACTAACTATTATTGTGATCGTCTACACGCATAAAGCCTTCTTATGGTGTTTTTATGGTTAAGCGCATCCTGAACGATTACTCACATCCACTTAAGTTATTAAACGCTGTTACCACTTACTTTATTGATCCAGCCACAGCACCTACTGATAAAAATATTATTTCTATAGCTACAAAGATTATTAGCGCCGCATTAGTAAATAAAGAACCTGTCGTGCCTAGATTGCATGAAGCATTAGCGATGCTGTTTTTACTTTCATCAACTGAGTTGGACAGAATTGAAATATTAGCTCAGTGCGAATTTTTGAAAGCAGGTGGTCGCTAATGAGTAATGTTATAGATATTTTCTCGAGTAAGCCAAAGCCCAAAGCAATACCAGCATACTTGCCTGATGAATGGCAAGATGATGCCATTACGCTTATTGATAAAACTTGTAGTGCAATCCGGAGCGATGTCGCCACCAAAGATGGTTTGTTAGAGGCATTATCTAAAATCGGTGATTTTATACTACATTTAAGATTAACAGCGGAAGAATGGGTAATTATAAATACTGTTACTAATGACGAGGTGTTTGAGCATTGGGAGCGTAATTTAACCCACGAAGAATACAGAGATTATCAATCTCATTTACAATCGCATAACACCGCCTCAAGTGAGGTGGATTTATGAGCATAGAGGCTCTACTTTCAAAGCTAGATAAGGTTAAGTCTAATGGCGGCGGAAAATGGCTAGCTTGCTGTCCTGCACATCCTGACAAATCGCCCTCATTAGCAATTAAACAAACTGATGACGGAAAAATATTAATACATTGTTTTAGTGGTTGCGCTGTCGCTGATGTCGTCGCAGCAGTTGGCCTAACGCTAGTCGACCTGATGCCTGAGAACCCAGACTATAGAAAAGGCAGCAAACCCCCTAGATTCAACAAGTATGAACTCTTTGATCGCCTAGTTAGCGAGGCTCTAATTATGAGTCTAGCTATTAGGCAATTATTAGATTATCAAGGATTATCCCCCGATGATATAACTAGAGTGCTACTTGCTGAACGTACTATTAACGGGATTGTAAGAGAGGTTAGATCATGAGCTTAGATGATCGTGCAGAAAACTTTTTAAATGGGCAGCAGGAACAAGACTTAAACAATGCTGACAATAAAATCATTCGTGAACTGTCCTTATTAACACCACTGGACTATGACCGCGTAAGAAAAGAGAAAGCCGAACAGCTAGGTATTAGACCCGCTACCCTAGATGCCGAAGTCAAGGCGTTGAGATCCACTAGTAAAGAAGCGGACCGTTTACCATTCCCAACTATTGAGCCGTACCCAGACCCGATAGACCCAACACAACTACTTAATGAGGTATCTGCAGCAATACGCCAATTTATTGTATTAGACGAACATCAAGCCCACGCAGCCGCGTTATGGGTAGCCTTGACCTACTTTATTGATGTTGTGGAGATTGCGCCATTAGCAATCATTAACGCACCTGAGAAATCTTGCGGTAAAACTCAATTATTAACGGTCATGGGGCGATTGTCTTACAGGCCATTACCCGCCTCAAACTCTACAGCCTCTGCTTTATTTAGAGCCGTGGAGTTATGGAAGCCGACCATATTAATTGACGAGGCCGACACCTTCTTTAAAGAAAACTTTGAATTGCACGGCATGGTTAACGCTGGATATTTAAAAGGCGGCTTTGTTTTGCGTAGTGAGTCCGTTGGTGATTCTTTCGAGCCTAAAATGTTTTCTGTTTATTCTTCCAAAGCTTTAGCCGGAATTAAATTAGAAAAGCATTTACCCGACGCAACGATGAGCAGAGGCATAATTTTTAATCTAAGGCGTAAATTATCAGGCGAAAGTGTTAGTCGTCTGCGCCACGCCGACCCCGACCTATTCACCGGACTAGCGGCTAAGCTGGTTAGGTTTGCTGATGATTACTCAGAACAAGTCAGAAAAGCGCGGCCTGTATTGCCTGAGAGCCTTTCAGACCGCGAACAAGATAACTGGGACGGTATGCTGGCTATTGCGTCATGTGCAGGTGATGAGTGGATAAATCAGGCTACAGCGGCGGCGTTAATGCTTTCTGAGAGTGCCAGTGATAAATCAGCAAGTGCGGGTAATGAGCTACTGAGTGATATTCAAGCGGTGTTTGAAAGGCTGCGTATCGACAAAATATCTAGTGTGGATTTGATCGTGGCGTTATGTGATGACGAGGAAGCGCCGTGGTCAACTTATAATCGAGGAAAGCCTATTGTACCCAGACAGTTTAAAAAACAACTTGAGCCTTATGGTATTGAATCAAAAAAAATCACTGTAAATCTTAAAGAGGCTAGAGGTTTCACATTATCACAATTTAATGACGCTTTTACACGTTACCTTACCCCTCCGGTTTTAACTGTCTATCCGTCGATATTAGCCACAAACCCAGCAATAACGAGGCCTATAGCACCGACAGATAGCAAGACAGATGGGCAGATAGCTATTTATCCGTCTAACACGCAAGCCACGAACGGCAAGGCCTCCGACAGCAAGACAGATAAATCAGCGTTTTTAGGGGTAGGGGTAAAACACACAGAAATAAATCATGTTTTTGAAACGGAGGTTTTCTAATGACTGCGTTATCTAAAATACAATCCGCTGGTTTTGTAGTGGCATTGGTTAATGGGAATCTGAATGTAACGCCAACTAAAACGAAGTTGACAGATACCCAGCGAACCTTCATAAAATCGCATAAATCCCAAATCATCAAGCAGTTAACGGCTGCACAGATACAGCATGATATTAGAGATCGTCTTGAAGATAGACCGGAAATTAGCACAAGCTATTGTTATCAAGTGATCGACAAACCCGACGCGGTATTAACGCTAATTTCGAGACAGTCAGTAGCATCGGCAAAACAATCATTAGTACAGAAATTCGGTGATCGCTTAATCGGTTTTTACCCTATGCCAATAAATTATTAACACAACAGTACACGGTCAATAGGTCGTGGGCTATCTAATTAAAGAGGTCAATTAATGGCTAATAAAAACCCCGTAGAAATAGACGGTATAACAGGCGATGTGGTGAGCATACCCCCCACTAAAGGTACGCGCTACCGTGCCAAGCTGGACAGCATCAACGATGTTAAAAGAGAAATGGCGAAAGTGTATAGGGAGGCTAGAAGTGGTTTAGTTGATGTGCAAGACGCTACAAAATTTACATGGTGCTTACAGGCAGTTGCTAAAGTGATCGAGGGCAGCGACTTAGAAAAACGAATTGAAATATTAGAGGGTAAAAAATGAGTAATTTAAAAAACAGATTAGCAACGCTGGAATCTAAAACACCTGTTAAGAATGAGCCTATAAGAATATGCTGGTTTACAGTCCATTCACTAACTGATGACCCGATAGGTTATGAATCAGATTGTGGTGCAATTATAAACAGGTTGCCCGATGAATCAGTGCAAGGCTTAATGGACAGGTGCGGAGGTTTGGCAAACTGGGAATATGAAGGGCACTGGCGGGTATTTGAGCCGATATTTTAAGAGCCGCGTTATGGAGTAATCAAACCGCTAATCATGCGGTTTTTTTATGTCTGAATTAATCAGTTATCAGACGGAACAATTATTCTTAAGTATTCCGTAGATTGCATTTCAAAGTTACCCCGGCGTTACCCCGTAAATTTTAGGCATAAAAAAAGGACTGGGCTAAAAGCCTAAGCCCTTGTTTTTAATGGTGCCTCGGGCCGGAGTCGAACCGGCACGTCCTTACGAACGAGGGATTTTAAGTCCCTTGCGTCTACCAATTTCGCCACCGAGGCTTCGGTAACTTTGATAAGCTGGCTATTATATAGCAGAAAAAAAAATAAACTAGATTAAATCTAATTTTTTTTAAATATACCCATTAAACTTTATTCTTACTGGCTTTATTCTTCAAAAAAACACGACTACTATTTTATTGGTTGTATAATTGCATATCAGTAGCTTATCTTGAATGGAAGTCTATTTTCCATTGATTATGAGCTTTTTATTTATGCAACTATTACGAGTTAAGTTATGGATTTTTCTTTAGAGACCGCGTCATTAGATACATTATCATGTGATTGCCTTATTTTGGGCGTTTATCAAGATCAGCAACTTAGCGCATCGGCAAAGACACTTAACGAAAGTACTCAAGAGTTGCTAAAAAAGATCATGGCGAGGGGAGATATTTCAGGAAAAAATGGTGAAGCGGTTTTAATCAATGCAGTGCCCAGTAGCACTATTGCGCGTATTTTGTTAGTTGGCTTAGGTGAAAATCAGCCATTAACCGCTAAAAACTTTCGTAAGGCATTACTTGCTGCGATTACCTGCCTTAAAAAGACGGCTATTAGCACCCTTGCTTGTACTATGGCGGATTGTGTCGTAAGTGATGTCGATAGTGCTTGGAAAACCAGACAAATTATTGAAGTGTTTAGTGATACCGTCTACCAATTTACGACCTGCAAATCTAACAAAGAAACTGACTTCAACATAACGCATCTGATTATTACTAGTGCAGAAAATGAATTAACATTATCCAAAAAAGGCTTGCATCAAGGTAAGGCTATTGCAGAAGGTATCAATTTGACCAAGCATTTAGCGGATTTACCAGGCAATATTTGCACTCCCAGTTTTCTAGCAGAACAAGCCTTAGCATTAGGTAAAACCTATGCTAAGTTAGACGTTAGTATTCTCGAGGAAACTGATATGGAAAAGCTGGGTATGGGCGCTTTCTTATCGGTATCTCGTGGTAGTCGGCAACCCGCCAAATTGATTACTCTAAATTATCAAGGTGGAGAAAAAAATAGCAAACCTATCGTATTAATCGGTAAAGGTCTTACTTTTGATGCGGGTGGCATTTCATTAAAACATGCGTCTGGCATGGATGAAATGAAATATGACATGTGCGGCGGTGCAAGTGTGTTGGGAACATTACTTGCTGCGGCTCAAATGCAGTTACCTTTGAATATTATCGGCTTAATTCCTTCATCAGAAAATATGCCAGATGGCGATGCTAACAAGCCGGGTGATATCTTAGTCAGCATGGCAGGGAAGACCATTGAAGTTTTAAATACCGATGCTGAAGGTCGTTTGTTGCTATGCGATACCTTAACTTATGCTGAACGTTTTAATCCTGATGTGGTTATCGACTTAGCCACCTTAACAGGCGCTTGTTTAGTGGCGCTCGGTCGAGTCCCTAGCGGTTTATTAGGTAATAATGATGAATTATGTGATAGCTTAATCGCAGCCAGTATTACGTCAAACGATAGTTTATGGCGCTTACCCTTATGGGATGAATATCAAGAGCAACTTAAGTCTAATTTTGCAGATTTAGCTAATGTGGGTGGTAAAGATGCCGGAACCATTACCGCCGCTTGTTTTTTATCTCATTTTGCTGAGAATTTTCATTGGGCCCATCTTGATATTGCCGGCACAGCATGGCGCACAGGCAATAATAAAGGCGCAACGGGGCGTCCTGTGCCTTTGTTAAGCCAGTATTTGATTAATAGGGCTTATGGCTGAGGTTAGCTTTTATATATTGTCATCGGCATTATTACAGGAGCGTTATCTGTTTGCCTGTAAGCTTATCGAGAAAGCATATCGCAACGGTCAATTCTGTTATATACTCACTGACAATAACGCACAAAGTCGGCTGTTAGACGACCTGCTCTGGACCTTCCGAGCAGGTAGTTTTATTCCGCATGAAATATATACAGGGCAAGCGCCCAGTACCGATAAAGTTATTTTAATTGGTTCAGTTAAAGCGCCAGAACATTGGCAAGCACTGTTGTTTAATTTGTCTTCAAAATATCCTGAAGATATTTCAAAAACTAAACGTATATTAGAAATACCTGATAATGGTGATGTCACTAAAGTCGCAGCTAGAAGTCGTTATCGACAATATCAGCAAGCAGGCATGAACATAACAACACATAACATTAATGATTGAAAATGCCTAAATCCTTCTCGGTTTTTGAAGAGTATGCGGCAGATGCTGGCTGATAGATATAAATTTGCCTAATACCATAAATGCAATCTGCGCAAAACAGTCATATAACAGCAGTTACTTAATTCAATAATTTTTTTTATTTAGCAATGCTTATACTTAGGCGTTTCCAATGCTAATTAGCTAGGGCGATTTAAGCAGTAAGCTAGGATATTAATCATGTTTTTCGACAAACTACAGGACTTTTTTGCAAGCTATCGTCGATTGCTAGTAGTGCTAATTGTGCTTATCTTTATACAAGTATTTGAAATAATACTACTACATTTTAAATACGATCTTTTTACAGGCGGATTTTTACAGCCTTTCTCTTATATAACAGTCGAAGAGCGATTAAGCTTTTTTATTATTTCAGTTTGGTATGATTTAACCCTAATAGGCTTATTGGCCAGCCTTTGGTTTTTTGTAGCAGACAAACTGAATAAGTATGGCCTGAAAATTTATTATAGCTTTAGCGTCATAGTTGTTTTTTTAGCAGCAATTTGGCTGCTAGTTAAATTTAAATTATTATCCTATTTTAATGATACGATTAATCTGCAAATCATTAAAAATTTAGCAGGTGGGAGCATTAAAGAAGCACTACTTTACACGAGTAATGAAATTGCTTTGTTTATTTGTCTACTGATTATTGCCGCTTTTGTTGTTTTTTTTATTTTAAAATTCTTATCGAAAATAACCTTTCTTCAACAAGTATCAACCAATAACATTGCCCATAAAACCTATACAAAACTACTGATAGTTACGGTGTTAGTAACGCCTATTTTTACTTGGTTTATCTCACAAAATGCTTTTATAAGATATGGTTTAGAAAAGAAGATATCCTTTCGACTCCTTAGTACGAGCTTAGATCGATTATCAGATATTGATTTCGACGGTTTTGGTAGTTTCGCTTATCCTCAAGATAAAGCTATTTTTGAGGCTTCTATTTATCCGGGTGCTGTTGATATTCCTAGTAATGGCATAGATGAAGATGGTTTATTAGGCGATGCTATAGTTCAGCCTATAGAAAAAGATACGCTTAGTGAGATAGTACCCAGAAAGGGTAAGCACATAGTTCTAATTGTCTTAGAAAGTGCAAGAGCCGAATTAATTGAAAAAAAGTTGAACGATCAGCAAGTCGCCCCAGTGATGAAAAACATTGCACGAAGTGGTACCGCCATTAATTATGCTTATAGCCATGCTGGTTATACCGTGCCCTCCATTAAAGCTATATTTAACAGAAGCTTGGTCGAGGATAATCCCAAAGTTACATTAATTAATTTTTTACAATCAGCGGGCTATCAACTATCAATCATCTCCGGACAAGATGAGTCTTTCGGCGGCATTTCGATAAATACGGGTATGAAACAAAGGGGGGTTTCTTACTTTGATGCGAGAACCGCTATTGATGATCGCGTATTTTCTAGTAAAGAATCTGGGAGTTTGCGTCTCAGCGAAGCACGTATCGTAGAGCAATTTAACACCCGAATAAACCAAGTTGATTTTACTACACCTCAGTTTTTCTACATCAATATACAGGCAGGCCACTTTCCTTATGCCTATCCTGCTATGCCTAAACGATTAGTATCAGAACTAATCCCTAGGTCGGAGATTTCCGCAAGAAATAAAGATCGACTCAGTGCAACCTATTGGAATGCCATGGCTAATGCTGATTGGGCTGTTGGTAAGATTGTTGAGCCCTTAATAAAGCGTCAACTGCTCAATAATGTCACCCTTGTTATTTTAGGCGATCATGGCGAGTCATTGTTTGATGATGGTTTTTTAGGGCATGGGCATGCGATCGATGACATTCAGACAAAAATACCCCTTATTATTAATGATCCTACAATTGTAGTTACTGAACCCATAGGGCAAATTGATGTGGCTGAACTAACGATACGTTCGGCATTAGGTATAAAAAACCAATGGCTCAATGGCAATAAAACTGTTTTTCAATGGGTGGGGGGGCTAACTCAACCTTCATTGATTGCTCAGGTGGCGCATAATGGAGTTAGAACACTGTTTGATTTTCGTACTGAACAAGTTTTTTTTAGTGATTTTAAAGTGTGGAAATCTTATCAGCAAGCTATACAAACTTCGCCATATAAAGAGCGTCTGACCGATTTAATAAGAACATGGGAAGACTTAAACTGGCAACAACATAAGGCAAACTAACAGTTTATGACTCATAGCAATGCTACGATGCCTCTATTATTGAAGTTATAAACACAGCAAAACCAAAAAAAATATTGAGTAACGCTTATAATAGTTACTTTTTTAAATCTAATGGCAGTTAATCAATGGCAGATTTTATCCCCGGTCAACGCTGGATTAGTAACACCGAGTCAGAGCTTGGTTTAGGTCTTATTCTCGAAGTTAGTTTCAAACGTATTACAGTCTTATTCCTAGCCAGTGATGAGCGACGTATTTATGCTAGCGATAATGCGCCTTTAACCCGCGTTAAGTTTGCTGTGGGCGATATCATTGAATCCATCGATGAAGATAATTTCACAGTTACTCGCTTAATCGAGGCTGATGGTTTAATTACCTATGTAGGTAAAAACAACGTAGGCTTAGAAGTACACCTAGAGGAAATTGAACTCAATCATCATATTCAATTTAATAAACCCCAAGACCGCTTATTTACCGGTCAATTAGATCCTAGTTCATGGTTTTTATTGCGCTATGAAACTAGACGTCGCTTGCAACAACTTCAGCAATCCCCAGTTAAAGGCTTATTAGGGGGCAGGGTATCGTTAATCCCACATCAGCTTTATATTGCTCATGAATCGGCTAATCGTTCTGCGCCACGTATCATGCTGGCTGACGAAGTGGGTTTAGGTAAAACCATCGAAGCTGGCTTAATTCTTCATCATCGACTGATTAATGGCCTGACTAATCGCGTCTTGATTATTGTGCCTGAGAGTCTTTTACACCAATGGTTAGTTGAAATGCTTAGACGTTTTAATCTGCATTTTAGTGTCTTTGATGAAGAGCGTTGCCTAGAAGAGCTAAATGATGATGGCTTGCAAGATGACGAGCTTTTAGCTGACGATAACAATCCCTTTTCAAGTGAACAATTAGTGCTGTGTAGTCAACAGTTCTTTTCTAATTATCCACGTCGCCAACACCAAGCCTTAAAGGCTGGTTGGGATATGGTCATTGTTGATGAGGCTCATCATCTAAAATGGAGTGAACAAAGCGCCAGTCCTGAATATCAGTTTGTTGAACAATTGGGCATACGTACACCTAGCCTTATTTTATTAACGGCCACGCCTGAACAACTCGGCAAAGAAAGTCATTTTGCGCGCTTAAGATTACTCGATCCTGATCGCTTCTATAGCTTTTCGGCTTTCCTGGAAGAAGAACGCTTATTTGAGCCCGTTGCCGACGCGGCTAGCTTGTTACTGGCAGAACAGCCCTTAGATGATCAAGATGAGCAAAGTCTAACCAGCCTACTCAAAGATGATAATGTTGATAATTTATTAAAGAATTTGAGTGATCCCTTAAAATCGACAGCGGCTAGGCAATCCTTAATTAATATCTTGCTAGACCATCATGGTACAGGGCGCATATTATTTCGAAACTCTAGGCAAACTATTCAAGGTTTTCCAGAGCGCAAGCGTCAGGGCTATGCCCTAGTAGGCTTAGCTAATACTACTGACTTGCAATATGATCCACATTATATTTGGCTGGTTGATATATTAACCAGCCAAATAAAAGGCGCTGAGGCCTGGTCTTTACGCGGTCAAAAAGCATTGCTTATATGTAAACACGCGCAAACAGCGATTGATTTGGAGCAAACCTTAAAAAATCGTGCCGGTATTGCTGCTGCAGTCTTTCATGAGGGCATGAGTATTATTGAGCGTGATCGTGCAGCCGCTTATTTTGCTGATCAAGAAAGTTCAGCCAGATTATTGATCTGTTCAGAAATTGGTAGTGAAGGTAGAAACTTTCAATTTGTCCACCATCTGATTTTATGGGATTTACCAACTAATCCTGATTTATTGCAACAACGTATCGGACGCTTAGACCGCATTGGTCAAAAGCACATTATTCAGATACATATACCTTATATAGTCAATACCGTGCAGCATCGTTTATATCAATGGCATGACCAAGGACTTGATGCTTTCCGTAGGAATAACTCGGCCGCCCAAGCGGTTGCTGATCAATTGCAAGAAGAACTTAGTGCTGTCATAGCAGATGAGCAGGTTGATATGGCCGCGTTTGTCGAACAAACGTATGAATTAAGTTCAGAAATAGAGGAACAACTACACCATGGTCGTGATCAGTTATTAGAATTAAATTCATGTCGTAAAGACGTGGCTGAGCAACTAATCACTCAACTTAATGACTATGAGCATGATGGCTCGCTATGGCCTTACATGGTTGATTTGTTTGACTGTTTTGGTGTAGATACTGAATATCATTCAGCAGATTGTTTTATTGTGCGTCCTAGTGATCAGCTACGGGTTTCAAACATCCCTGGTTTATCAGAAGATGGCATGACCATCACCGCAAATCGAGAACTGGCACTGGCACGTGAAGACCTGAAATTTTTGACGTGGGAGCATCCTATGGTCACTGGTGCTATGGAGTTAGTCCTATCTACTGAAACGGGTAATGCCGTAGTCAGTGTGATCCATCATCCAGAGTTAAAAGCAGGGCAGTTCTTACTTGAATGCTTATTTATCATAGAATGCAGCGCACCGGCAGAATTACAGATAGGACGTTTTCTACCACCTACACCGATACGCGTGCTGATTAATCAACATAAAGTCGATTTAACCCTGACTTTCGAACACAGTAGCTTAATCGAAACCGGCAAACATTTTGATAAAGATCAAATTGTCAGCTT
>CAMDNJ010000082.1 GCA_945902915.1 Crenothrix polyspora
CAAAAGCCCTTGGGATTTTGTCAGCGTTACCGGCTCATTTCACAAAAGCCCTTGGGATTTTGTCAGCGTTACCGGCTCATTTCGCAAAAGCCCGTGGGATTTTGTCAAAGTGACAGGTACATTTCACAAAAGCCCGTGGGATTTTGCTAGCGTCACTGGCCCATTTTACAAAAACCCTTGGGATTTTGTCAGCGTGACCTGTCATGCTCACAAAAAATCAGCTAACTTTACCAACATTGTCTGTCAAATTGGCAATATGGCTGGCGATATTAATTGAAATTGAGCCTCATCATGACGTTTATGTGATCTTTTTACAAAGCTCATAAGCTCTTAATCAACGCGGTCTACTTTAATCAATATATGCTGGTTATTTTTGTCGATTTGATAGGTGTTCATAGAAGTGCTGTTCAAATTAGCATTAGAATTTTGTGCAACGCCGCCTAACTCTACCCAATCACCTAAATTAATTCTGAGCGTTGCTTGAACTTGCTGAGTTTCGATCTGCCCCTGTCCATTCATAGTTTCTGACCAAGGCGAAACATTTAGCAACACTTGTTGCCCAAGCATTCTAGGCGTCACTAAAAACCCAGTACTGGTTTCTTTATATTGTACAGCGCTTGGAAAGCCAAAGCCTGAGAAGGTTTGCTGTGGAGTGCTAAGCCCGACTTTAATAACGGCTGGCACTCCTTCCAAAGTTCGTACAACATGAGTTGCTTCATCATTAGCCTTGGCTTGAGTCTGATAAAAGTGAGCTATAGAACTATTTGAACTTCCCGCCGCAGCATTAAGTTGATCGGCCGTGACTTGCCGCGTCTCCAGCACACTAATCATTAAATTAATTTGACGCACATCCAGTTTCTGGATCAGTGCTTTGATGTCTTTCATTTGATCTGGCGTGGCCTTGATCAATAAGCTAGAACCATTATCGGTCAGCTGTGCGGAGTTATCGAGTAAGGGGGCTAGTAATGGGATGATCTCGCTGGCAGGTCGGTTGCTTAAGGGGATGATGTCTATGTCAGAATAATCTGCCAATAGTTCATTAGACAGCAAAGCCATTATAATTAACGCTAAAATATTAATCACAGCCATCATCTCCGTTCAAAAAAACATTATACGTTCCTAGGCTCCATACTTATCATACTGTCTCGCCCTAGGTTGATAGTCGATAAGATAAGGGAAAGCACTAAAAACTTGGAGTGTAATAGCTTCAGCTATTGCCTTTTAAAACAGCTAAAGCTGTTTTACTCCAAGCATACAGTCATGGCAGTGACGCTTCGTGTGGTAACGATAAACGCTTGGCATAAACACTACTCTTTTGCCTTACCTACACCAAACGACTCTAGCAACATGAGCACTACGCCTAAAGTAATCGCAGAATCGGCGACATTAAAGGCGGGCCAATGCCAAGATGCTATATAGACATCCAGAAAATCGATGACATAACCATAAGCGAGTCTATCAATTAAATTACCTATGGCACCGCCCAAGACTAATGACAGCGATACTGCCATCAAAGTCTCCTGGGCTTTTAAGCGAGACAGCCAAACAGCAATCACTGTACTAATGACGATGGCCAAGGCCGCAAAAAACCAGCGTTGCCAACCGCCGGCTTCACTTAAGAAACTAAAAGCCGCGCCGGTATTATGCACATAGGTTAAATTAACATAAGGCATGACATTAATAGATTGATAAAGCTGCATGTCATGAGCGACCCACAACTTGCTGAGTTGATCTAAAAGCACGGCTAATAAGGACAAGCCTAACCATTTTAACATTGCAAACTTAAGCATAATGTCGATGCTCGCCCTTGCCTGCTACGTTTTCTATACAACGACCACACAGTTCAGGATGCTCGGCGTTTTCGCCTACGTCATAACGTTGATGCCAGCAACGCACACATTTTTGATGCGCTGAGACGATGACTTTTAATTTAATACCTTCAACTTCGGTTTGCAGGGCCTCTTCTGGACAAAATTCTTCTGCCATCACCGAGGCATTCGAGGTAATAAAAATAAAATGTAACTCGCCCGCTAGTTGATTTAAAAGCTCTACATAGCTGGGATTACAATAAAGTTCTAATTCTGCATTCAAAGAAGAACCAATATCGCCTTTGCCACGACTTTTCTCTAATTCTTTACTGACCGCCGTTCTGACTAACATAATTTGTTGCCAGAATTCTTGGTTCATAGCCGAAGCTTCATCCAACTTAACCAAGCCCTGATACCAGGTTTCTAAAAATACCGAGTCACTACGCTCGCCCGGCAGATATTGCCAGATTTCATCGGCGGTATAACTAATGATAGGGGCTAACCAACGGGTTAGCGCCTCTAAAACATGATACATCGCTGTTTGTGCAGAACGTCTTGCCAAACCATCGGCTTTAGCGGTGTATTGACGATCTTTGATGATGTCTAAATAAAAACCACCCAAATCGATCACACAAAAATGATGCACTTTTTGATAAATATGTTGAAACTGATAAGTGTCGTAAGCGACTTTAACTTCTTCTTGCAAGCTCAAGGCTCTATCTAAGACCCAGCGATCTAAGGCTAATAAATCTGCGTGCGCCACACCATCTTGCGCTGGATTAAAATCATCCAGATTAGATAACAAAAAGCGTGCGGTATTACGCAGACGACGATAACCATCAGAGGTGCGCTCTAAGATTTCATCTGAAACACGCATTTCGCTGCGATAATCGGTAGCCGCTATCCATAGCCTTAACACGTCAGCACCTAGATTTTTCATCACCGACTGCGGTGGAATCACGTTACCTTTAGACTTAGACATTTTTTCACCGTTCTTGTCGACGGTAAAGCCATGCGTTAAAACAGCTTTGTAAGGCGCGATATCATTCATAGCGACCGAGGCCAACAATGAGGATTGAAACCAACCCCGATGTTGATCCGAACCTTCTAAATACAAATCAGCCGGCGAGGATAATTGCTCGCGTTTATCCAATACGCAAGCATGGGTCACACCGGAATCAAACCAGACATCTAAGGTATCGGTAGATTTTTCATAATCGGCCGCTTCTGCGCCTAACAGCTCTTCTTTTTCTAGCTCAAACCAGGCCTCTATGCCTTTTACTTCGATGCGCTTAGCAATTTGTTCAATTAATTCAGCAGTACGCGGATGCAATTCACGGGTTTCTTTATGGATAAAGTAGGTGATAGGCACGCCCCAGGTACGTTGGCGAGAAATACACCAATCAGGACGGCCATCAATCATGCTTTCGATACGCGCTTGACCCCATTCGGGTATCCAAGCAACGCGCTTCACTTCGCTTAAGGCTTGCTCACGTAAGTGATTTTTGTTCATGGCGATAAACCATTGCGGAGTCGCTCTAAAAATAATCGGGGTTTTATGACGCCAGCAATGTGGATAGCTGTGCAAGAGTGCGTGATGATGCACCAGTTTGCCCTTGCTTTCTAAGACTTCTAAAACATGGGCGTTGGCATTAAAGACATGCTCACCAGCGAAGAATTCAGTGGCTGGCAAAAAAACACCATCGGCACCGACGGGGTTATCGATCGGTAAACCATATTTCATACCAACGATATAATCGTCTTGACCATGACCGGGTGCGGTATGTACGGCTCCTGTTCCGGCTTCGGTAGTGACATGTTCACCTAAGACGATCGGCACTTTTCTATCATAGAAAGGATGCTCTACTAATTGAAATTCCCAAGCCGAACCTTTGCAATAACCGATGACATGATAGTCATCAATACCGAAGCGTAGCATGCTGTCTTTGAGTAAGGCTTCAGCTACGACTAAACGCTCGGTCGCACATTGCACGATCACGTATTCTAAATCAGGATTTAAAGCCACACCTTGATTTGCCGGTAAGGTCCAAGGCGTAGTGGTCCAAATAACCACGGATAAATCACCCTGCCCTTCATGCGCGGGTGCATGATGACATAAGCCCATAAACGCGGCTTCATCGACGACTTTAAAGCGCACATCAATGGCAGGCGAATGTTTATCTTCATATTCAACTTCGGCTTCTGCTAACGCTGAGCCACAATCAGTACACCAATGCACAGGTTTGGCACCGGCTGCGACATGGCCTTTTTGAGTTATTTTACCCAAAGAGCGCACGATATCGGCTTCGAAGGCAAAATCCATCGTTAAATAAGGATTGTCCCAATCACCTAAGATACCTAGGCGTATAAAAGCTTCTTTTTGTATTTCAACTTGTTTAGCGGCATATTCTCTACAAGCTTTACGAAACACGGCTGGCGATACTTTGACGCCCGCTTTACCAATTTTCTTTTCTACCATCAGTTCAATAGGTAGGCCGTGGCAATCCCAACCTGGCACATAAGGCGCATCAAAACCACTGAGGGTTTTTGATTTAACAATAATATCTTTTAAGACTTTATTAACCGCATGACCGATGTGGATCTCACCATTCGCATAAGGAGGGCCATCATGTAAGATGAACTTTGGCTTGCCAGCAAACTCTTTCCTGATTTGTTGGTATAGTTCTGCTTGAGTCCATTTCTTGAGGCGTTCGGGTTCACGTTGCGCTAAATTGCCTTTCATAGGAAAAGCGGTGCTAGGTAAGTTCAGGGTTTTTTTATAATCAGTCGTCATAGTCTTTTATTCTCAGAAAAAATATTTTTAGCACTCAGCACATCTTTAATAATCTGGGCTTGCAGTTGTTCCAATGATTGAAAATGCATTTCGTCTCTAATTTTATGTTTAAAATGCACTTCCACATAACAGCCATATATTTCTTTATTAAAGTCAAATAAATGGGTTTCAAGTAGCACTTTTGAGCTACCGCTAAAAGTAGGGCGAGTACCCACATTAGCAACGCCTTGGTATTCACGACCTTCTATGCCAGTCATAGTAACGGCAAATACGCCATTGATGGGCGTATTTTTTCTAAACATTTTTATATTAGCAGTCGGATAACCTAGCGTTCGACCCCGCTTATCGCCATGGGCAATGCGCCCGCAGATAGAATAACAACGACCCAGCAAAAGTTTAGCCTGCTCTAAATTACCCTCGCCCAGCGCATCCCTGATTAAGGTGCTACTAACACGCTGATTATCGACATAACAAGAGCCGGTATCTTCGACACTAAAGCCATAAGCTTTGCCCTTTTCCTTAAGCAAACTAAAATTGCCTCTTCTTGCCTTACCAAAGTGAAAATCATCACCTATCACTAAATGCTTAACATTTAATTGCTTGACTAAAATATCTTCAATAAATTGTTCGGCATCGCCATTAGCAAAGCCGCGATTAAAACTGACAATGAGTAAGTTATCAACGGGTAATTTAGCAAATTCTATGACTTTTTCTCGTAAACGCATTAGCCGAGAAGGTGCGTTATCCCCTAAAAAATATTCTAAGGGCTGAGGTTCAAAGACCATAACTACCACTGGCAAGGCTAGCTCTAAGCCACGTTCAGCTAATTTTTTAATAACGGCAAGATGCCCCAAGTGCAAGCCATCAAAATTACCGATGGTAAGCACACAACCCTGCTCTAAGGGTTCTAAGTGGGTGAGTCCTCTAATTAACTTCATGTCCCTACGATAAAAAAAAGACTTTCATTCTATCATGGGCAACAAGGAAATGCCGAAGGTGATTATAAACATATCATTAAACTGCGTGTAGCCATGCTTTTAATGAGCACTAAATTAAGCAGGTTTAAGCTGATGGTGATTTTGTAGGCTAGCAACTTAAGGCGGGACAGCTTCAACTCAGACGAAAGGCTCAAGGCGAAAGATTAAGCTAGTGTCCCGTCTTAAATTGGTAGCCATTTTGTATAACAAACTGAGGGAGATGTTGCGTAGATGTGATGGAGGATTAACGGTAATTGATTTAGCTTAACGCAGATTCATCTTGCTGCGCCTACTTGGCTTTCGCATATGTAATTGCGGCGGTGGTCTTTGTATGACCTGAACGATAATGTTACGCGGCTGTTTTTCTTTCTCAGCTTTTATAGCAGCCTTTTCAGTGGCTTGTTGTGCACTGTATTTGGACTGCCATTTTTTTGAAGCCTCTGCAGCTGCAGCCTCTTGCTCAGCACTGCGCGGTTTAGTGTCAATTTTTTGCTCAGCCATATCACTGGCACAAGGAGTAGCCTGATAAATAGTTTTATTGGGCTTGATCGTGCATTTATATACTTCAGCCTGCACAGGTAAACCGATAGCCAATAACACTAGCAAAAATATCTTCATAGATATCGGCTGTTTAACATGTGATGAAAGAATGGCGGATAATGTTACGTTATCCGCCATAAAACTTAGTCTCTGCCGTTAAATATACCTAACAACTGTAGCAAACTCAAAAACAAGTTATAGATAGAAACGTATAAAGAAATAGTGGCTAATATATAGTTAGTTTCGCCGCCATTCACTATTTGACTGGTCTGAAATAAAATCATACCTGACATCAGTAAAATAAACATGGCAGATACGGCTAATGACAGCGCAGGTATAGCGAATACCACTGCACCAATACCGGCTAAAAAGGCCACCAACACACCGACCATTAAAAAGCCACCTAAGTAGCTAAAGTCTTTACGTGTTGTTAAAGCATAAGCAGATAAGCCCATAAATATGACGCCAGTACCGCCTAAGGCCATCATAATCAATTCATGACCATTGCTAAAAGCTTTAACATACATGGATAAAATAGGACCTAGTGTTAAGCCCATGAAACCTGTTAAGGCAAAGACAAAAAGCAAACCTAAAGCGCTATTGCTAAATTTAGTGGTTAAGAACAATAAGCCGTAAAAACCCACTAGAGTCATAATCATGCCGAAAGGCGGTAAGTTCATAACCATAGCCGCACCTGCAGTTATGGCACTGAATATCAAGGTCATTGATAACAGCATATAAGTATTTCTTAAAACTTTGTTGGTAGCCAGTATACTGGCATCCGGACGTGAAATAGCGGTAGACATTTTCATATTAGTTGAACTCCATAATATACAATTGAAAAATACACTGACAGGCGGATTTTACTAGAGTTCCAAGATCATTGTTAGAAAATTTGTAGCCTAAGTTAGTAAAAGTGTATATTGCTACCTTATATGTTTTTGCGTTGCCATGCAGTTCGGTATATTTCCAAATCTTCACGCTGTCCTATGGCAATGATTAATAGACAAAGCTCTGTGCCTTCCAGCTTATAAACAATCCTTACGCGCCGATTATCGACATAAAGCTTATAAAATCCTGTTAAGTCCATTCCGGCTTTATTACCTAAAGGCTGCCCAAGGTTGGAGTTTTTCTTAAGCTGCTCCAATTTCTTAAAAACTTTATCACGAACACTTTTATCCAATGACTTTAAATCATCGACAATGTTTTTGTGATATTTGATTTCGAAAAGCATAGTCATTGATTATTCAGTTTTGCCAACAACTCATCATGACTTAAATAATCGCCGGAAGGTGTTGATAATCGATTTTTAAGCAATTGATAAATATTGGCATGTTCCAATAACTCATAAACCTCTTGTAATTTTTCATATTCAGCAATAGGAATCAACACTGCTTCGGGATGGTTATTATGAATAATCGCCCGTTTTTCATGCGGTTTATTTTTTAGTGCCGTTAGGATTTTATTAATATTTTTGGCTAAATCACCGGAAGAAATAAGTTCTTCTTTTGTGTAATATGTCATGGTGTATCCTTCGATGTGTTAACTACAGCCCCATATTGAGTAAAGCAACTAAATACTGAGGCTTATCTTATTTCAAAGCTAGTAAAAATCTCATCAGATTCTAACGGAACCACTATAAGCTGATCGACTCTAGCGGTAATCGGGCCTTTATGACACCATAGGATAAATTTTTCTAAGACCGGCTCTTTCGCTACAGCAACAATTTCTACCTGCCCATCGGCTAGGTTTCTGGTATAACCGTTAACACCTAGTTGCAGGGCTTTTTTTCGGGTAAAGACTCGAAAATAAACACCTTGCACACGACCAGACACTAACATCCTAACGCTACTCTGCACGCTGTATGCTCCAGCAATAATGTATACGCTGATTTCTAGCAAAATCTTCGGGTATGGTTTGTTTGCTAATATCGATTATCTTTAAATCAGCTAGCGCTTCTAAGTCCATTTTAAAACGCCTGAAGTTGGTAGAAAAATATAAAACCCCATTAGGCGCTAATAAGGAGGTCGCATTATTAATCAGCGACACATGATCGTTTTGTATATCGAAGACATCGGTCATACGCTTAGAATTTGAAAACGTAGGTGGATCCACAAATATTAAATCATACTGCGCTTTGTTTTCTTGCTTAGCGGTTACTGCCAACCACTCCAAACAATCAGCCTGTATGAACTCATGCTCACCACTGTTTTTATTTAAGGCCATATTATTCTTGGCCCAAGCGATATAGGTATTAGACATATCAACCGTAGTCGTAGCCTTTGCACCACCCATGGCCGCATGTACGCTAGCACTACCCGTATAAGCAAATAAATTTAAGAAGCGTTTATCTTTAGCCTGTTTTTGAATGAGCATACGGATGGGGCGATGATCTAAAAACAAGCCGGTATCAAGATAATCTTCAAAGTTAACCAATAACTTACAACCGCCTTCTTCAATGGTATGAAACTGGCCTACTTCTGCCTGTTTTTCATACTGATCGGTGCTGCGTTGTTTTTTACGTATTTTAAGAAAAACCTGTTCACGAGTGACCTTTAACACTTTCGGAACTTCTGCTAACAATGCCGCTAAACGTTGATCGGCTTTATGTTGATCTATACTTTTAGGTGGCTCGTATTCTTGAATATTAACCCAAGTTTGATCACCCTGATAGATATCGATAGCCACGGCATATTCGGGTAAATCGGCATCATAAACACGATAACAGCTAATGTTCTGCTGCCTTGCCCATCGAGCATACTTTTTGAGATTCTTCGCTAAACGATTAGCAAACATATCCGCGCCTACCGTCTCGAGCTGTTCAGTGCTAACAACTTCCAGCGCCTGAGAAATTCGATCTTCCTGAGTCTTGGCTTTGGGAATAAAGAAACTACTGTCTTCGATATTCAAACGTAATAACTTACATTCTAAAGCACCATTAAACAAAGTAATGGGTTTTTGAGAACGTATCCCTAAACGAAAGCCTAGCTCTGGGTTACTGATAATCATGGCCGCTTTCCAGCCAACAAAATGAGCCTTTAGAGATTCGCCAAATCTTTTATACAGCTCTGAGGTTTCTTGCTCAGTGCCTAAGCGCTCACCATAAGGCGGATTACAGATTAACAAGCCGGGCTTCCAACTACTGGCAGGACTCGCATCTTCTATGTCACGACGTTCAATATGAATCTTATGCTGTAAACCCGCATTGGCGACATGCGCCAGTGCCGTATTAACGGTCTGACGATTTTGATCAAAGCCAACGATGATAGGCAAGCTTTCAATACCAATCTTTTTACGCTGCTGCGCTTTTGCAACTAACTTTTCCCAACAGGGTGCATCATGTTTCTTCCAGCCTATAAAGCCGAAATAATCACGCAACAAGCCTGGCGCATAATCAGCGGCAATCATGGCGCCTTCTAATAACAAGGTACCGGAACCACACATGGGGTCGATCAGTGTACCTTGTTGTTTAGCAATCTGTGGCCAACCACAACGCAACAGCATCGCAGCGGCTAAATTCTCTTTCATGGGTGCTTTAATATTAACATCCCGATAACCACGACGATGTAAGCTTTCTCCAGAAAGATCTAAGCTAAGCTGGGCAAGTTCACCCTGCAAATACACATTAATACGAATACTCGGTTGCGCCGTGTCTATGCTAGGACGTTGTTGAAACTTTTCCCGCATTTGATCGACAATGGCATCTTTAACTTTTAAGGCACCAAAATGAGTATTATTGATGGCCTCGGAATTCTTGGCGCTGAAACTCACAGCAAAGCTATCATCTGGATTCATATGTTCAAACCAGTCGATCGCTTGTATTCCCTTATAAAGATCTTCTTGGCTTTTAACTTCAAAAGAACTTAACACCAATAATATACGATTCGCTGTTCTGGACCACAAACAAGCGCGATAGGCCGTTTCTAAGTCACCTTCAAAAGCAACACCGGCCATAGTTGCTTTGATTTGAGTTATCCCTAGCGATTGTAATTCTTCAGTGAGTAAAGTTTCCATCGCCTTAGGCGTGGTGGCGAAAAGTTTATAGGTGGGCATATAAGAAAAGGGGAAAGACTAAGGGCTAAAGGCTAAAGGCAAAAAGAACTCACCTAAGCGATAGAGACGGACGAACAGTTATAAAATAATCATAAATATGAGAAATAAAAACGGTCGGCTTAGTGTTACTAAACCGACCGTTTTAGCCTTTAGCCTTGCGCCTAGAACCTTTATTTAATCTTAATGAGTTCTACGTCAAATATTAACGCTGAATTAGGTGAAATTGGGCCAGCACCTTGTGAACCATAAGCTAAATCAGCAGGGATATAAAAGCGGTATTTTGCGCCCACGGTCATTAATTGTAAGCCTTCAGTCCATCCAGCAATCACTCGGTTTAATGGAAATGAAGTCGGCTCACCTCGACTATATGAGCTATCAAATTCCTTACCATCCAAGGTTGAACCTTTATAATGTACGGTTACATTATCGGTTGCTGATGGAGTTGCAGTGCCTGTCCCTGCTATCAATATTTCATATTGCAAGCCGCTTGCAGTCGTTACGATATTTGCTTTTTTAGCATTCTCTAATAAGAATGCAGCACCTTCTGCTTTATTTTCTGCGGGTGAGGTAGCATTAGCCATTGAAAACATTGTAATCCCTATAATTAGAGCGGTGATAATTGAAATAACTTGAATTCTTGTCAAGGTGTCACCTTTTGTTAATTTTGAAGAACGGCTATTTTAGCAAAAAATAAGCGTAAGTTAGTAATTGATTTTACAAGCCTCTAATTGACTTTTAAAAAGCCTAGCACGATTGGCGACTTTTTCTGCGATACGCGTTAAGCCAGCTTTATTTAAATAGGTTTTATGCTTATAACCCGCGTTACCTTCGTGATAAGCAAGAAATAAGTTTTTTGCATCACCTTTAGGTATACCCAACTGATTATGACTGACTGCACAATACCAGCCAATAAAATCACTGGCATCGCCAAAATCATCGCGATCAGCTGTCCAACTGCCGGTCTTATCGAGATAGTCTTGCCAAGT
>CAMDNJ010000083.1 GCA_945902915.1 Crenothrix polyspora
TCGTTTTTCTCAAGCAGGTCTACACTAAAACCCTCTGTTGCCAGGGAAATGGCTGCCGAAAGACCGCCCAGACCTGCCCCGATGACTACGATATGCGGTTTATTGTTGTCGTTCATTCAAATGTCTCTGTGCTGTGTGGAATGCATCAACCTGAGCTTACTCAGATCGGCCAATAAAAAAAATCACAAGATTTTGCCAATGTTGGCGTAAATTCAATGAAGCATAGCCCCGAAACGCCTGCAAGGCTTGCCAGTTTCTGACACTACGCTGATATAAACTACCGCTGCCGAACATAAAATCAACAAAGCCAAGCATTTCTCGATAGCGCTTATTTGAATAAGGAAACCAGTTTGGTTCGACGTTTAAGGCACTCCGGCTGGTTAAGCCAGCCACCGTATAACTGAATTGACGTAAGCCTTCCGCTCCGTGATACCGGCCAAAACCGCTATTTTTACAACCACCAAATGGCAAACCAGCATGACCTATGTTTTTAATGACGTCATTCACGGCCCAATTACCAACCTGCAACTGTCTGGCGACCCGTTCGGCCTTAGTTATATCTGTGCTCCAGACGCTTGCGTTCAAGCCGAAATCACTATCATTGGCAAGCTTTACCGCTTGTTGTTCTGTATTAAAGGCCATTATCGGCAACAAGGGACCAAAAGTTTCTTCGCGCATAAGCAGCATATCCTGGGTGACATCCCATAATACCACCGGATAAACATAGCGCCCGTCCAGACGCAGTGGCGAGGAAGCCTTCGCGCCTTTGGCAAGGGCATCGTTATAGTGGGCTTCGATGACGGCAAACTGTTTCAGCGTTGTCAGCGCCCCCAGATCAGCCTTGTCACCGTGTCCTACTTTTAGCTCCGTTACCGCAAGTTTGAGCAGGGCAACAAATTCAGTGTAGCACTCAGCTTCCACATAACAGCGCTCGACAGAAACGCAAACTTGTCCGCTATTACTAAACGCGCCGTATAACGCCGCTTTAACAGCCCGTTCGAGATTGGCGTCGGCAAACACCAGCATCGCATCTTTGCCGCCCAGTTCCAGAATAACGGGTATTGGATGTTGCGCAGCTCTTGCCATGACTGCTCTGCCCACCGTTACACTGCCTGTAAAGAATACCAAGTCGGGTCGGGCATCGATTAACTGCTCACCCGTAGTTGCCAGACCTGTGACCTGTTGCACTAAAGCCTCGGGTAAATTCAATCCAGATAATAACTGTATAATCAGTTCCCCGACTGGCAAACTTATTTCGGACATTTTAAATATTACGGCATTGCCGCTAAACAAGGCGGTCAATAACGGATTTAAAGTCAGTTGAAAGGGAAAATTCCAGGGCGAAATTATCGCTACCACCCCATAAGCGCGGCGTTCAACCCGGGCATTGGCTTGAGGAAATAACAGCGGTGAGGTATGTACGGAAAAAGGCGACAAAATCCGGGCTGCATTTTTTTTGTAGTAGCGCAATAAGGCTAGCACCGGATAAATTTCACCCAAAATCACTTCGGTTTTTACCTTACCGGTTGCCGCCATAATGACTTCGGTAATGTTATCCAGTTCAGCCAAAATAATCACTTCCAATTGCGTAAGCTTTATAACACGCTGCTTTGGATCGGTTTTATCCCAGGCACTTGCCGCGCAACGGGCAATAGACATCGCCTCGCCAATTTCTGTGGTACTGCTCACCAGATAGCTTTTGATAATCTGCTCATCCAGAACGGAACGCGCGATTAATTCTTCGCTCATGACTCCAATCCAAAATTAATCCCGTGCTTTTGACAAATCAATTTTGAAGAAATATGCGCCGATTCATAAATGGTCGGCAAGCCGCTACCGGGATGAGTTCCGCCACCAACCAGATAACATTGATCAAGTTCCTGAAAGCGGTTATGCGGACGCCAGTACAACAATTGGCTGAATTTGTGCGACAGACTGAACGTGGCGCCCTTGAACACATGTTCGTCTGTTTCCCAGCCTTGTGGGGTGATGATTTTTTCGCATTCGATATGCTCACGAATATCGTTTAAACCCAAACGAGTTTCCAAAGCTTCCAACACTTGCTCGCGGAACTCGCTGCCAGCGATTTCCCAATCAATGCCACTTTCATTGTTAGGCGTGGGCATTAGTACATATAAAGCTGATTTACCGGCCGGAGCCAGCGTGTCATCATTGATGCAGGCATTTTGCACATAAAATGAAAAGTCTCGGCTGAGGATTTTATTATGAAAAATATTGTCGATGTTGGTCGTGTAATCTTCAGCAAAGATAATGGTGTGGTGCGCCAAGTCGTAGTTTTTGTCTAGGCCCAGATACAACATAAAAGTCGAACAGGAATAATCGAGTTTTTTCAGTTTTTCAGGGCTGTATTGTTTTAGTTGATCCGCTTCTACTAGTTGGGTCATTGCGTAAGAAAAATCTGCATTGACAATCACTTCATCGGCTTCAATCTCCCGACCATCCTGCAAACGTACACCTTTTACAGCTTTATCTTTAATAATTAACGAAGCAACTGCAGTATCGGTATGGATAACACCGCCCTGTTCAGTGATCACTTTGGCCATCGCCGAAGCGATTTTATTCAAACCGCCTTTGACATGGTAGATGCCGTATTCATGTTCCAGATAAGACAGCATGGTAAATAAAGCCGGACAATCCCAGGGTGACATCCCTAGGTATTTTGATTGAAAGGAAAATACCAGACGCATTTTTTCTGCTTTAAAATACTTGCCCAGATTGGAAAATACGCTGTGATTAAGCGCGAGATAGGGTAATGCGCGCAGCAAATCCAGCGAAAAAAAAGCTTGAATACTGCTGTAATCACGTTTGATACAGGGATAGAGTTTTTTGAAACGCTCGCCTTCCTGTTTTAAATAAAAATCATAACCCGCACTGCCTTCCGGAAAATTTTGCTTTAGCTCCTCTCGCATTTTGTCACGATCAGAATACACATTGATCGAACGATCAGAAAACAACAGTCGATACATCGGGTCGAGTTTAATAAACGACAAATAATCCGAACTGCGTTTATCACACAACTCAAACATTTCATCGAGTACATGTTTCATTAGCAAAAAGGTAGGGCCAGTATCAAAGACAAATTCGCCCAGACGTATGGGACGATTACGCCCGCCAACTTCGGTATTTTTATCAAAAATTGTCACGTTAAAGCCGCGACGGCTTAAGAGCATCCCTGCGCATAGGCCGCCTGGCCCTGCACCTATGATTACGATATGTTTTTTTTCGGACATGATTATAAATGGTTGAGTGTTAATGAGGCAGGTTGATTTGTATTGGTTCTTTAATAAAGCCAAGGAATGAGTTTTTTGGTACGGCAGCTATAATCATAATAGACAGGGCCGAAATATTCCAATAAGCCCTGTTCTTCTATTCGAATACGTTGTTTTAAAACATAGGCGACTGGACAAAATAAACTCAGTAGCGCTAGGCCATCCCCCATGGCCAGTCCTGCGGCAAAAAAGCTGATTAATAGCCCAGTATAAGCGGGGTGTCGAATAAAGTGGTAAGGCCCTTTTTCAATAAGCGCATGTTCATGCTGGGTCATCGCTGTGGTGCTGAAAAACCGGCCCAAACTTGATACCGCATAAAAGCGCAGCCCAAGCCCAAGGCTTAACAGCACAAAGGCAATATATTGGCGCTGAAGGTAATCGATGGGTAACGCCATGAAATGCAGATACTTAAATAGCAAAGCCACGCCCAGTCCGGCCATAACAACGACCCAAATCAACAGCTCTGAGCGATATTTCTGCTGATCTACCGCAATACAAGCGACACGGGTTTTTAGCACGATAATTATTTCAAGTATCATCCAGCTGGCGCCAAGCAAGAACCAGAGTTGTTGTATAAAAGTCATTGTAGTGTTTTAAGCCTTAGAGTTAGTGCATGGTAGAATCTAACAGTTTTTTTCATTACACCAAAATAAATATTTCATTTACCATGCCCGACATCATTCAGCTAACCAACGTTCATAAGGCTTATAAGCTAGGCCAATTAAAACAACCCGTTTTGCATGATATTTCCCTTACCGTATGCGCCGGCGAATTTGTCGCCATTGTCGGTCCTTCGGGAAACGGCAAATCCACCTTGTTAAACCTGTTGACTGGCATAGATCGACCTTGTCAGGGTGAAGTGATTATTAATGGCAGCGCCTTAAATCATTTACGCGAAGAACAGTTATCCGTTTGGCGAGGTACTAATGTCGGCATTGTGTTTCAGTTTTTCCAACTATTGCCCTCGCTCAATCTCTTGCAAAACATCCTGCTGCCCATGGATTTTGTCGGCAAACTGCCGAAACCGGAACGTCTGGCTCGGGCGCACTATTTACTCAAACTGGTAGGACTTTCCGGTCAGGCCAAACAATTACCGGGACAAGTGTCTGGCGGTCAGCAACAACGTGCAGCCATTGCGCGTGCTTTGGCAAATGATCCGGCACTGATTATAGCCGATGAGCCGACTGGAAATTTGGATGCCAGCAATGCCGATGCCGTCTTTGACCTGTTTTTAGAATTAAGAAATCAAGGCAAAACCCTAGTTATGGTAACTCACAACGAAAGTCTCGCCCAATCGGCCTCACGAGTGATAGCACTTCATGCGGGGCGAATTCATAGCGATGAATACCTGCTTGGCGTGGAATAAACATCATGTTTTTTGATATCAATCTCTGGCCAAAAGTCAGCGCAGATTTACTGATGCATAAATCCCGTAGTGTCCTAGCCATCTCCAGTATTGCGATAGGTTTGTTCATAGTAGGAACATTGCTGGGTATGATGGATTTGCAACTGGGTAGTATGGATAAGGCACACCAGCAATCACAGCCTTCGCACATTAACCTGATACTCAAACAAGATGCTGATTTTGCTGTAGCAGAACCCCTGAAAAACTTGGACGGGGTTGGTGATATCGATAGGCTGACCCAATTTACCGCACAATATAAAACACCAAAGTCGGCACAATGGCAAACGGGTACTGTAATATTTCGGCCCGATTATAACGCTCAAACCTATGATCGTATGACCCTAGTGTCTGGTGTTTTCCCTCAAAAAAAATCCATGGCGATAGAGCGTTTGTCGGCTCGCTATGCGGGAATAAACAACGGTGATGCGCTTGAATTTGCCACTGCCACCGGCTCAGAAACCTTTGTCATCAACGGCGTCCTAGGACATCCATTTGTAAAGCCACCCACGTTTGGGGGGCAATTGCATTTTTTCATAGCTCCTGAACTCGCTCCGCTATTTGGCATTCCGGCACATAGCTTCAGGCAATTATTAGTCCAGATAAAACCGCCTTACAGCGAAGAAAAAGCCCGTTTAATAGCGGGTGAACTACGCTCAAAACTGGCAGAAGCCGGTATCGGCGTAAATGCCACTTTATTACAAAACCCTGAGCAACACTGGGGCAGAGCGGTTTTTTCCGGTATTAATCTGGTATTGACAGTCATGGCCTGGGCATCGTTAGCCTTAAGTTCGGTATTGATTCTGAACACGGTTGCCGCCCTGATTACCCAACAAACTGATCAGATAGGCGTCATGAAAGCACTGGGTGCACGCCGTTGGACGATAGCCAAAATCTATCTGACGGAAGTGTTTATTTTGTCGTTAATTGCGTTGCTTATTGCCGTGCCGCTAAGCTGGATCGGCGCCTTTTACAGTAGTCGCTGGATATTGGATTTATTTAATATTGAGCTACTAGGCTTTGTCTATTCAGCAAAAGCCTTGTATTTAATGATTGCCGGCGGTTTATTCGCGCCCTTGCTGGCCGCATTGTGGCCGATTTGGACTGGCGCTACGCTATCCGTGCGCCAAGCGATTTCCTGTTATGGTCTTGGGGCAGACTTTGTTAGTCACAGTTTTGACCGCTGGCTTGAACGTCTGGTCGCAGGCTTTTTGCCGACACTATACGCAGTCGCTTTGGGAAATTTGTTCCGACGCAAGGCCAATTTGTTGTGGACGCAAAGCGTACTGATTATTGCCGGCGTGCTGTTCATTGTGATCATGAGCCTGATCGCTTCGGTAAATCTGACCTTGAATAATGAACTGGCCCGCAGTCACTATGCGCTAAGACTGGGTTTTACAGCGGATCAATCAGCCGAACTCATTCAAAATGTGGTGAATAGTGTCCCGCAAACGACAGGGCTAGAGTTATGGAATCGTTTGCCTGTTGAATTATTTCAAGGCGATAAACTGCTAAGACAATCTGGCAGTTTGGGTGTGCAGATGATTGGACTGCCAGCAGCTACAGCCCTGTACCAACCCCTGATAGTTTCCGGGCGTTGGTTTGATTCGACCGATAATCAACAAAAACGACTGGTTCTGAACGCCGCAACGGCTGAACTAAATAACATAAACGTTGGCGACACCATTAAGGTTAAATTATTGCAACAGCCAGTCAAGGAATGGCAGGTGATTGGCTTATACCGTGGAATTACCGGCAACGGCTATGCCGTTGAACCTGTGTATGCACCTTTAAACGCCATTCAGCCAATTAGTCTAAACCCGTCAAAATATACATTTGCCTTGTTGTCTGCCGATATTACCAGCTTGGACGCCGAGAAAAGCTATGTCGATGCCTTGAAATTAGCCTTCCAACAGCAACATATCAAACTGGATTTTTACACCACGCTTGCCAAACTGGAGCAACGTCAGTTTGCCGAAAACCAGTTTCGCCCCATTACCCTCATGTTACTTGGACTGGCTACCTTGATTGCTGCCGTCGGCGCCATTGGCCTATCGGGAACCCTAGCTATTAGCGTATTGCAACGCACCCGGGAAATTGCTGTCTTGCGTGCCATAGGCGCCAAATCGATGGCTATTTTTAAATTATTCATGCTGGAAGGATTATTCCACTGCCTGCTGGCCTGGTTAATCAGTCTGCCCTTGGCTTATCTGTGCGCCGAACCGTTAGCAACAAAATTGGGCATCACCATGTTGGGCATACAGCTGGATTATGTTTTTTCCTGGCTATCGGTTATTTTGTGGCTAGGTGTGTCAATAATCTTGGCTCTATCTGCGGGGTATTTGCCTGCCCGCAAAGCAACTAAAGTCAGTGTCAGATCAGGATTGAGTTATTGAGTGCCCAAGGCAATACATGACTAGGCCTTATTTCTTCGGAGCATAATATTTTGAATGTAAGATGGATTTAAGAAAAAAAATGAAGGCTGTAAAAATGTTAGTTATAGGTGGGTATAGATCATGACAAATACCGATGTCATCATTATCGGTGCTGGCGCGTCTGGGTTGATGTGCGCTATTGAAGCGGGTAAGCGTGGACGGCGAGTGTTGGTCATCGATCATGCTAACAAGGCTGGGAAAAAGATTCTTATGTCGGGTGGTGGGCGCTGTAATTTTACTAATCTCACAGTAGAGCCTGAAAACTTTATTTCTAATAATGGCCATTTTTGTAAGTCGGCTTTGAGTCGTTTTAGCCAATGGGATTTCTTGGCCTTAGTTGAACGTCATCATATTAATTTTCATGAGCGCGAGCACGGGCAATTATTTTGCAATGATAGCGCTAAAGATATCTTGACCATGTTGCTGGCTGAATGTGCGGCTGTGAATGTTGCGGTGCAGCTAGATACACGCATCGATAGCATAAAAACCTGTGCAGATGGTTTTACGCTTGAAACCAATCAGGGCGTTTTGACTTGCGCTGCTTTAGTGGTCGCGACGGGCGGTTTGTCGATTCCAAAAATGGGCGCTACACCGTTCGGTTATCAAATAGCACAGCAATTTGGTATTGCCATTGTGCCAACTCGTGCCGGCCTCGTGCCTTTAACTTTACAACCAGAAGATAAGGAGAAATTTTCTCCGTTGTCAGGCATTGCCGTGCCTTGTACGATTAGTAATCAGCGTCAAGCTTTTACTGAGGCCTTATTGTTTACGCATCGAGGCCTGAGTGGCCCCGTAGCTTTACAAATGTCGTCTTATTGGTTTGCTGGTGAAGACTTGGAGTTCAATTTTTTACCACAGTTAGATTTAGTGGAGACCTTAAAAGAAAAGCGTCGTGATAAGGTAAAGAGCACCTTAAAGACAGTCTTAGATAGTTATTTGCCTAAGCGCTTAATTGCTTGTTTGTTGCCTGAAGAGTTATTAAGTTGTACCTTGCCGGATTTATCTGATCGCCAGATACTATTGGTTGCTCAGCACTTGCAACAATGGCAGATCAAGCCTAATGCCACGGAAGGTTATCGTACTGCTGAGGTTACTTTAGGTGGGGTAGATTGTGATGCCTTGTCTTCAAAAACCATGGCCAGTAAACAAGTGCCTGGGCTTTATTTTATAGGTGAAGTAGTCGATGTAAGTGGCTGGTTAGGTGGGTATAATTTTCAGTGGGCGTGGTCTTCAGCTTGGTGTGCGGGGCAGTATGTTTGATTATGTCAATCATGGCCTTCTCATTATTCTGTGTTAACAATGGGTAACCATTACGACTACATTGAACTTTGAAAAATCATTTATCTGGTGCTTAATCAAATGACTAACATAACTTTGAATAAGTTAGTAGGGATACCACAAGAGCAGGTTGAAGCTGTTATAAAAGTCATTGCTGAGGCACAAGACCAATTAGTCACAAAAGATGATTTAAAATCAGCCTTAGATGATGTGATTAATCCCATTAAGATTGATCTCGCTGTTTTAAAGACAGATTCATTAGCCATAAAATGGATGATGGGCATTTTAATTGCTGGCGTTATGTCGATCGTCATTAAGACTTTTTTCTCATAAGCAAGTAGAAAGTAGCCTCGATGAAACGCAGTGGAATCGAGGGAGTCGGAGCGCTGTAAGTCCTCGATTCCGCTGAGCTCCATCGAGGCTACGGATTAACCCGACCTACAAACTATGCAGTAACCGAAACCTTATAATCTAATAACCTAATTTCTTCGGCAAAGTCATTTAATATTGCTGTATCTAAAGGCCGAATTTTTGAAGCTTCTGGCTGCAAAGAAGGTCTGGCGATGGTGTACAGTAAAATGTCTTCTAGTCGGCAATTTAATTGTTTCAGAGTCTTAAATAAGTCGATAAAAGCGAGTCTTTCTTTGTTTGAAAAACCTTGTTGATCATAATCAACTAAGCAGATTTGTAACTTAGTCGGGCATAAGGAAGCTGATAGCAATAAATTGTTAAGGCTGGTTTTGCTACTTTGGCTGGCATGATTAGTTAAGGCTCTACCTTCTTCGGTGGCGCTATCGAATTTAAACCAAACTTCACCGCCATAAGTTTTCAGTGCGCTTAAGCCGGCTTGAACATTAGTTTGATGGATTAGACTACCATTGGTAATCAATACATAGGGACTGTCTGGAAATATCCCCGCCTCGGTGGCTATTTTGCCGATCAATTCTACTGCGGCGGCAAAGTCTTTTAGGCTAGTGGGTTCGCCATTGCCGGCAATGGCAATGTCTTTAATGATGCGCTTGTCAGCAGGAACATGGTAACGATCATAAAAGTCGCCTTCTTTAACATCGATAAGAAAAGCTCGTAATTCTTGTTCTAGTAACTCAAAATCCATCTTAGGAGCGGCACCGATTTTCAAATCAGGGACTTGGCAATAAATACAACGCCAATTGCAGGCATTGTTGGTATTAAAGTTAATGCCGATGGATAGGCCGCCCATGCGTCTTGAAATGACGGGGTAAATGTAGGTTAATCCTGCGCTGTCTGAGCGATGATCGGTGGTTGTTAATTTCAATGCGCTTACTCTGAGTGTAATTAGGTCTATAGGATGCGCTGAGGTTTGAGCGCATCATTCGCATAATTCATCGTTTGATGCGCCTCCTGCGTCGACACATCCTATACTCTGATGTTTATTAAAATACTGCAATCGTAAAAGGTTTTCAGTATAACGGCATTCTACAGTGAATTCTAAGGTTTTTGCTGGTCTGTTATCTTGTATAAGCTAAAGCTTCGAGTATGACTTGTTCATCAGCACCGAGTCGACTGACATTTTCGCTGATATATCTACGCCAGCCTCGTGCGCCAGGTTCTCCATGATACAAGCCTAAAATATGGCGTGATACGCTGTTTAAACGAGCTTCGGTTTTAAGTTGTTCTTGTATGTAGGGAATTAACTGTTCAATAACCGCAGACCTTGACAACGCTGCATGAGTCGCGCCAAAAATCCGTTGATCAACATCTGCCAAGATATAAGGGTTGTGATAGGCTTCTCGCCCCATCATCACGCCATCAACTTGAGTCAAATGGTGTTCTGCTTGTTCTAGGGTGGTAATGCCACCATTAATAATGATGGTTAAATCTGGGAAATCTTTTTTTAATTGGTAGACCACATCATAACGTAAGGGCGGGACGTCACGATTTTGTTTGGGTGATAAGCCACTCAGCCACGCTTTGCGGGCATGAACAATAAATGTGCTACAACCGGCCTCACTAATGGTCGATACAAAGTGCACCAATTCAGGGTAAGAGTCTTGTTCATCAATACCAATTCTTGATTTTACGGTAACGGGAATCGAAACCGCTTCAGACATAGAGGCAACACAGTCAGCAACCAACTGCGGATCAGCCATTAAGCAAGCACCGAAACGACCATTTTGCACGCGGTCACTAGGGCAGCCGACATTGAGATTAACTTCCGCATAACCATAGTCTTCAATCATCTTGGCACAAAGCGCCAGATCTTTAGGATTACTGCCGCCTAATTGAAAGGCAACGGGGTTTTCTATAGGCGAATAGTGCAAAAATCGATGACTACCACCATGTATCAAAGCGCCGGTAGTGACCATCTCAGTATATAGCAAGGCTTGTTTGCTAATGAGCCTATGAAAATAGCGGCAGTGCCGATTAGTCCAATCTAGCATCGGTGCAACGCTAAAGCGGTGACTTGGAGTGTTTGGGGTTAGCATCAATTAATTAAAAGAGTTGAAGATTTGGTTTATTAAGCGCTAGGAGATTGATCTAAGGCACTTAATTTTTAATTGAGTGTAGAGGCATTAATTAGTGGGGTCAAGCTCTAGCGACTACCCAAACATCCACTCGACTCACGCCTGCAGCTTTTAATAGACTGGCAAGTTCGTGCACGGTGGAGCCCGTAGTCATTACATCATCAAG
>CAMDNJ010000084.1 GCA_945902915.1 Crenothrix polyspora
ACCAGAACTGTAAACTGACTAAACAGAGTTATTTTTACCAACATAAGTTGCTTGAATCTAGTAATATATTAGTTTTTATTACCAGTCGGAAATCATCAATGGTTTGGAAACCACACGTTACTGTTGCCGCTATTATTCAGCAAGATAATCGTTTTTTGCTCGTAGAAGAAGAGACCGTTCTTGGGCTACAGTTTAATCAGCCAGCAGGGCATTTAGAAGAAAACGAAGATTTAATTGCCGCTGTTCGTCGAGAAACTCAGGAAGAAACAGCTTGGCTGTTCGAACCCGAACATATTATCTCTCTACAACTGTGGCGTAAAAATCTGGAATCGCCTACTTTTCTTCGTGTCTGCTTTTCTGGCCATTGTCATAGCCATGATCCCAAGCAAAAGCTAGATGAAGGTATTGTTGCAACTCACTGGCTGACACGCGATGAAATTGCAGCTTCGCAACATCGATTACGTAGTCCCTTAGTCCTAACTAGCGTAGATGAATATCTGAGTGGTCAACGCCACCCTTTATCATTGCTAAAAGCATTCCTAGCTTCAAATCATGAGTAAAAATATAATTGTCGGTATGTCTGGAGGCGTAGATTCTTCTGTCACTGCCTTACAACTCTTAGAGCAAGGCCATCAAGTTAGTGGCTTGTTCATGAAGAACTGGGAAGAAGATGAGGGTACTGAATATTGTACCGCTATGGAAGACCTTGCGGACGCACAACAAGTTTGCGATAAGTTAGGTATCCCGCTAAAAACCGTTAATTTTGCCGCTGAATATTGGGATGAGGTCTTTGAAGTCTTTTTATCTGAATTTAAAGCCGGACGCACGCCTAATCCAGACATACTCTGTAATAAACATGTTAAATTCAAAGCCTTTTTAAATTATGCAATTGAAGATTTGGGTGCCGATTACATTGCAACCGGCCACTATGCACGCGTCGCTGAAAAAAATGGTGAGTTTTTCTTATTAAAAGGTCTAGATCCTAATAAGGAGCAAAGTTACTTTCTTTATACCCTAGGACAAAAAGCCTTATCAAAAACCTTATTTCCTATTGGCCATCTGCATAAACCAGAGCTTCGTGCCTTAGCAAAAAAAGCAGGTTTTGATAATCATAGGAAAAAAGACAGTACGGGTATTTGTTTTATTGGTGAACGTAAGTTTACCGAATTTTTACAACGTTATTTACCAACGCAGCCCGGCGAGATGGTTACTCCTGAAGGCCAATACATAGGTAAACATCAAGGCTTAATGTATTACACCCTAGGGCAAAGGCAAGGTTTAGGTGTGGGTGGCGTCAAGAATGCACCGGATGAACCTTGGTATGTACTTGATAAAGACTTAGAAAATAATAAGCTGATTATTGGGCAAGGTCATGATCACCCTTTGATGCTACATAACACTCTGGAAGCCAATCAATTAGATTGGTGTAGCAATCAAGTTTTAACCGTAACGATACACTGCACAGCAAAAACTCGCTATCGACAAGCTGATCAACCCTGCAAGGTAATTCCACTAGGCATTGACCGCTGTCGCGTGATATTTGATCTACCGCAACGAGCCATTACCCCTGGACAATCAGTGGTTTTTTATCAAGATGACGTGTGTTTAGGTGGCGGCATTATTGAATGTAAATCAAACGCGAAATAATGACTAGCTAGCTTCTACATAATCAAAAGCCTCTCGAATAAACCTTTCAACTTAGCAATCCTGCAAGCAAAACTTACCAATACATTGCCAGTTCAACTCGCAGAACAGCTCGTAAAACTATTAAACAGAACCCACAACCATAACGTAAACTACACAAATTTTTTTTATACCCTTGAGATAAGGCAGTTAGATGTCAAACTTTTTTTCTAAACAACGCACTATTGCCCAGCCTGGTTATAATCGCTGGATGGTTCCACCTGCTGCATTAGCAGTGCATTTGTGCATAGGTCAAGCCTATGCATTTAGCGTTTTTAATAACCCACTTTCACGACTTATTGGCATTACTGAATCCGCTCCAGACGATTGGAAGTTGACGACATTAGGTTGGATATTTAGTCTGGCTATTGTTTTTTTAGGTTTATCCGCAGCTTTTGGTGGCAAATGGTTAGAAAAAGTAGGCCCTAGATTGACCATGTTTGTGGCGGCTTGCTGTTTTGGCGGTGGTTTTTTAATTTCAGCCTTAGGCGTGTCTCTGCATCAAATTTGGATGGTATATTTAGGCTATGGAGTCGTTGGCGGAATTGGTTTGGGTTTAGGTTATGTTTCACCTGTTTCAACATTGATCAAATGGTTTCCTGATCGTCGAGGTATGGCGACAGGCATGGCCATTATGGGCTTTGGCGGAGGTGCAATGATTGGTGCACCGTTGTCAATTTTATTGATGGATCATTATAAAACGGCGACCTCTGCGGGGGTAGTTGAAGCCTTTATAGTCATGGGCTGCCTATATTTTATATCTATGTTAATAGGCTCTCTAGCGATTCGTATACCGCCCGAAAACTGGCAGCCCAAAGGTTGGGTTGCTCCTGTTAGTCAAAATGACATGATTACCAAACATCATGTTCATATTGATCAGGCATTAAAAACACCTCAATTTTATTTACTGTGGATGGTACTTTGTTTGAATGTAACCGCAGGTATTGGTGTGCTAGGCCAAGCCTCTGTCATGATCCAAGAAATTTTTAAAGGGTCGATAACAGCGGCTGCCGCGGCTGGGTTTGTTGGGCTACTGAGTTTATTTAATATGGGTGGTAGATTCTTTTGGTCGTCTGCATCGGATTTTATTGGTCGGAAAAACACTTATTTCATCTTCTTTGTAGTGGGTATTGCGCTATATGCTTCAGTACCTTCAATCGGTAAATCAGGCAATATGGGCTTATTTATAGTCTTGTATGCACTAATATTAAGTATGTATGGGGGTGGCTTTTCTACAATACCTGCTTATTTAGCAGATATTTTCGGCACTCGATATGTGGGTGGTATTCATGGTCGATTACTAACTGCATGGGCAACGGCCGGTGTCTTAGGTCCGGTATTAGTTAATTACCTACGCGAATCTCAAATTGAACAAGGTGTTGCTAAAGCCGATGCCTACAGTGTGACGATGTATATTATGGCGGGGCTTTTGAGCCTAGGTGCCGTATGTAATCTAATGATTCGCCCTGTCCATGAAAAACATCATATTAAACACAATGAATTTGATGAGCTTGATGGTATCTTCCCTAGATCCGATGTTAAGTCAGAGTAACTAGTCATCAAACATAACACTATAAATAACATGAAGCATTCAAAACCAAATCCTGTATCTGAGCTGCTAAAATTATTACTATTCTGGCTTTATGTGAGTATCCCGCTGACATGGGGTATATGGTCAACCCTACAAAAAACACTTGCCTTGTTTAATTAACTAATGTCCACCTTTGTTGATTCCAATATTGTTCACCAAAATTATTCGTATGGCACTGCTTTAGTTATTAATAACTAAAGCTAGAGATTTTGACAGACATAGGGGTAAAATAGCACCCGTATCTCCTGCAGTATTCGAGAGTTTGCTGGGTGTTTCCTGAACCTGTTTTTACCCCGGGGATGAAATCCGTTACTGGTGTGTATGCCTGTTTAATACGGGAAACCTAATTTATCGGTTACGTCCCCACTTGAACCTCCGGTTCAAGGACGAAAGCATATAACGATGCAGGCGGGAGATGCAATTTTATCGCCTGTTAAACGTCTACTCCATCAAAACACCTTTCAACGAACTGATGAATGAAAGCATACAGTTAAGTATGGTTCTTGAATATCATTGTTATCGACTTTAAGATCCTACACTTTTAAATATTCCTCTACATAGCCCATCTTATTAAAATAAATATCTTGCTTTCTAAGCATGACGTTGCAGGCTTATTTATGTATAATGACGAACATTTTGTAAGCAATCAAGACACCACTCATTCCACAAATCCGATTAGACAATGAGGTAATTATGGTATCACTAGAAACGCCAGTCTGTGACTTTGGCCTAAAAGCAATTGACTTCACCTTACCTGGCGTTGATGGCCGCACTTGGTCGTTACAAGAATGCATGGGTGAAAAAGGCTTATTGATTATGTTTATCTGCAATCATTGCCCTTATGTTAAAGCTGTGCAAGATAGAATCGTTAGAGATGCTATAGAACTTAAGCAATACGGCATTGAATCGGTTGCTATTATGTCCAATGATCCAACTGATTACCCGGACGATTCATTCGAGAATATGAAATTATTCGCTCAACGCATGAATTTTAGCTTTCCTTATTTATTTGATGAAAGCCAAGCTATAGCTAAACACTACAATGCAGTCTGCACACCCGATTTCTTTGGCTATAACGCCAACTTTGAATTGCAATACAGAGGCCGGCTTGATTCGAGCCGTAAAGAGACAGCAGCACCCGATACGCGTCGTGATTTATTTGAAGCTATGAAACTTATAGCCCAAACCGGCCATGGGCCAAAAGACCAAGTCCCCAGCATGGGCTGTTCCATCAAATGGAAATAAGCAGCACCGTACTTTAAGCCGAACATTCATCACAAACAAACCGAGAGCATAAAATATGTCGATACAAAGAATGGTTGATCTGGATTTATCTGGAAAACGAGTGTTAATTCGCCAAGATTTAAACGTACCCGTCAAAAACGGCGTCGTAACTAGCGATCTTCGTATACAAGCTAGTGTTCCAACCATTGAAATAGCCTTAGCTGCTGGCGCTGCCGTAATGCTGCTATCTCACTTGGGTCGTCCTACTGAAGGGCAATATGACGAAGCATCTTCTTTAAAGCCTGTCGCTGATCAATTAGCTAAGTTACTAGGAAAACCGGTTCGCTTAGAAAAAGATTGGTTGGAAGGTATCACTATCGCCCCAGGTGAAGTTGTACTCTGCGAAAACGTACGTTTTAATAATGGTGAAGAAAAAAACAGTGATGCATTAGGCCAAAAAATGGCAGCTTTATGTGACATCTTTGTTATGGATGCCTTTGGTACTGCGCATAGAGCCCAAGCATCAACACACAGCGTTGCTAAATTTGCGCCTATAGCGTGTGCAGGCCCTTTATTAGCTAGCGAACTTGATGCGCTAGGTAAAGCCCTTGAAACACCTGCTAAACCTTTGGTAGCTATTGTCGGTGGATCTAAGGTTTCTACTAAATTAACAGTATTAGAGTCACTTTCAGAAATAGTAGATCAACTTATCGTTGGCGGTGGTATTGCCAATACCTTTATTGCCGCTGCAGGATTTCCAGTCGGTAAATCGCTATATGAAGCTGATTTAATACCCGAAGCACAGCGCTTAATTGCTGCGGCAAGAAAAGCAGGTTCTGATATTCCAATCCCTGTTGATGTAGTTTGTGCTAAAGAATTTTCTGATACGGCTATCGCAACTATTAAGAAAGTTGCCGATGTAGAAGCTGATGACTTAATTTTAGATATAGGTCCTGATACTGCAAAACTATATGCTGACTTAATCAAATCTGCTGGTACCATCGTTTGGAATGGCCCAGTAGGTGTGTTTGAAATTGAACAATTTAGTCATGGCACTCAAACATTGGCGACAGCCATTGCCGAAAGCAGTGCTTTTTCTATTGCAGGGGGTGGTGATACTCTTGCTGCCATCGATAAATACAATATAAACGACCAAATTTCTTATACATCAACGGGTGGTGGTGCTTTCCTTGAATTTCTAGAAGGCAAAGAATTACCTGCTGTTGCTATATTAAAATCCCGCAGCTAAATATGTAACTCACTGAGGTGGTAGCGGTTTATATCGTAAGCAAGCTATAACTTTAGCCACTACCAAAATTAGGCTTATCAATATTACACCTTGACCTCACTGACTGTAACTTGTACCTTAGCTTCCCTATCTGCCTGAGTAACAGGCAGATAAATTTTCACTTAACTAGGTTTAAAAATGGCAAGAATTACCATCGAAGATTGTTTAGAGCACGTAGAAAATCGTTTCAAATTAGTTTTATTGGCTAGCACCAGAGCTCGTCAACTCAGTCACGGCGCGACTGAATTTTTGCCACGCGGCAAAGATAAAGACACGGTACTTGCCTTACGCGAAATTGCAGCCGGCCATGTTACAACTGATAACATAAATCTACTTCATCGCGTCGGCGACAGCCACGACCATAATCCAATGTTCTAATATCGCTACTTATGTCGAAAATAGACGAGACCGTCACACATATTGGACTTCAGGAACAACTGATTTCGAATTTATGTGTCGCTTTATCCGTCTATTTAGATCCAGCGCAAGTAAACGATTGCATCCGCGCTTATGAATTTGGCGCAAATGCGCATCTAGGTCAATTTAGAATAAGTGGCGAAGCCTATATTTGCCACCCGGTATCCGTCGCTATCACGTTAGCCGAAATGCATATGGATGCAAGTGGCATTATGGCGGCGATATTGCATGATGTCATTGAAGATACTCCAATCACTAAAAAGGATTTAGCCCAACTGTTTAGTTTGGAAGTTGCTGAATTGGTTGACGGTGTAACCAAGCTAACTAAAATAGACGGAAGATCACAAAGTCGGGCTGAAACTCAAGCAGAAAATGTGAGGAAGATGTTTTTGGCTATGGGCAAAGATTTACGCGTCATTTTAGTCAAATTAGCCGACCGCCTACATAATATGCAAACCTTAGGCAGTATGCCTTCAGAAAAAAAACGCCGCATTGCTCGTGAAACCTTAGATATTTATGCGCCGATAGCTAATCGACTTGGCATGAATAAAATAAGGCATAAACTCGAAGAGTTAAGTTTTGAAGCCATGTACCCCATGCGCCATAGAATATTAACTAAAGCTATAAAAAAAGCTCGCGGTAACCGCAGTAAAATGATTAACACCATTGAAAGCACTATTATTAAACGCTTAGAGCAGGCCAATTTACCTTGCGAAGTGTCAGGACGAGAAAAAAATATTTATAGCATTTATCAAAAAATGTTCATTAAAAAGCTATCCTTAGCTTCAGTCTTTGATGTTTATGCTTTTCGGGTTTTTTGTGACTCGGTTGATTCTTGTTATCGAGTGTTAGGCATTATTCATAATTTATATAAGCCTATTCCCGGACGATTTAAAGATTATATTGCCTTACCCAAGGCCAATGGTTACCAATCACTACACAGTATTGTTATCGGCCCTTTTGGCGTACCTATTGAGATTCAAATTCGTACCCATGAAATGCATCGCATGGCAGAATCTGGTATCGCTGCTCATTGGCTTTATAAGTCCGATGATGACAAAACTGAAAAATTTCAAATTCGTGCTAATGAATGGCTACGAGATTTATTAGAAATACAAAAATCAGCGGGGGATTCCCTAGAGTTTATTGATAACTTAAAAATTGATCTCTTTCCAAAAGAAGTTTTTGTCTTCACACCCAAAGGAAAAATTATAAAGATTTCTCGTGGCGCGACTATTATTGATTTTGCCTATGCCGTACACACCGATATTGGCAATGCCTGTATTTCAGCACGAATAGATAAGCAACTGGCTCCACTACAAACAAAATTAGAAAATGGTATGACGGTTGAAATTCTTACTGCTCCTTGGGCAAGACCAAATCCACAGTGGCTCAATTATGTGAGCACGGTAAAAGCACGCACCAGTATTCGTAATTATCTAAAGCATTTTAAACAACAAGAAGCAATAAGCTTAGGTAGACGACTATTAGAAAAAGAATTAAAAACCCTGCATATACATCTAGAAAATATCGATGCCAGTCGGATTAATGCTTTACTAAAAATACAGGCTTTATCCAGCATCAATGATTTACTAGAAGATATTGGTTTAGGTAATAAAATGCCTTTTTTAATTGCCAAACAACTTACCCAAACCGATATTAATGCGCATATAAAGTTAAATGATCATGGCAATATTCAACAAACGCCTTTAATAATAAAAGGCACAGAAGGCATGGTCATAACCCTTGCGAAATGCTGCAGACCTATACCCGGCGACCATATCATTGGCTATTTTAATCCTGGTAAAGGCATTGTTGTTCATCACCACGAATGTAGAAATCGCGCAGTGACCCGTAAAAAACACACCAATTGGTTAGATGTTGAATGGAGCCACGATATTGCGGATGATTTTCCTACCGAACTCCGCTTAGAAATACTTAATCAACGTGGTGCCCTTGCTACGATTGCCTCAACTATTTCTGACCAAGCTTCAAACATTGAAAATGTCAAAGTTGCCGACCAAGATGATACTGTTTGTGTTGACTTAATTACCCTGACCGTTAAAGATCGCGTGCATTTAGCAAAAATTATGCGGCGCTTAAAAGAATTATCTATCGTCTTAAAAATTAGTCGCGTTAAAGGCTAATTGCACGCTATAAAGCTTACATCAAAGGCAAAAGTTGACTCAGAATATGGCCATTAGTCGCTAAGATTTGTTTAGGAAATACACCTGAATTTCCTTGAAAATCGGTCAGAGTTGCCCCTGCTTCTTTGGCAATTAAAGCACCAGCCGCTACATCATATAAATTAAGTTCCTGCTCCCAAAAAGCATCGACCTGTCCATCTGCCACTAAACATAAATCAATGGCTGCTGAACCAAAACGACGCTGACCAGTTGTGTTTTGAGCAATTTTAGCAAAACGTTGTAAATTATTATCTTCCAAGTAAGATCTTAGACAAGCAAATCCAGTCGCAACCATAGCCTCAGCTAAATTATCGATAGTAGAAACCTTAATAACTTGTCCGTTTTTACTTGCACCTTTGCCCTGCTCCGCGCAGTAGTAATCATTTAAAGCTGGTGCATAGACTGCAGCCATTACTAGTTCTTGATTGATTTCTAAAGCGACACTAATCGCCCAAAAATATTGGCCGCGTGAAAATGAATGAGTGCCATCGATAGGATCGACTATCCAACGCTTGATCTGATTAGCGCTTTGACCGCTTTCTTCACCCCAAAACCCATACTCTGGATATTTTTGGGTAAAAGTGAGCTTTAAAAATTCCTCAACAGCAATATCTGCCGCGGTAACAAAATCTCTAGGACTTTTTTTATTGACTTCAACATGCTTTAAATCATTAAAATACGTTAAGGCAATGGCTCCTGCTTTACGGACTATATCTTCAAGCTGAATAAGTGAAATGGACATCTGAATTAACCTTGAATAAAAAAACTTAATTATACGGCACGGCTCAATCAATCGTAGCTTAGTGGATAAAATGTACAATATATCATACTAAAGTTTCTATACCTTAACCTGATAAGTACCTGATTAATAGAAAGTATAGGCTTATACTATTTCCACTAAGGTGTCGGTAATCGAACAGCCATTACGTCACATAAGGCATGATGCAAAACTGCATTTGCAGTAGACCCCAACAACAAGGCTATACCATGACGACCATGAGAACCTAGCACGATTAAATCAGCCTGCTGTTCATTAGCATAGTTCACAATTTCCTGCTTAGGAACGCCCCAAACTAAGCATTGCTGATCAATAGCAACACCTAAATAATCCCCTAATTGCTTTAACTTGAATTTTTCTATTTCCAGTAATTCATAACCGGAATCATGATTCAGTGCGATTACCTTTCCGTAGTTTGTATCAGGCATAGGAATATTATCCAAAACATGAATAATGCTAAATTTTGACTGATATCTATAGGCTAAGGATCTAGCTTTTTCAGCTACATAATCACCGTGTTCTGAGAAATCTACGGCTAGTAAAATATGCTGATAATCTTTCATCAAAGTAACCTCATACTCTTTTTACAAAAACAAATATTAAGATATATATGGCTATAAAGCCTAACGATATATAGTCTTTTATATAAATAAAAAAGAATTTAAGAGTATTTCTTAGTTATTTAACTAACCCGTATCATAATTTAATCCATTTATCACGAGAGTTATGCTAAAGTTTACCTGTCATGTAACTAATTCAAATAGGCTTAATATCTTTATAGTTGCAGACCTAATAAAAATAACAATCGAGGTTTACATTATATGAAATTAATAAAAAACACTATCGTTGCAACTACACTAGCACTTTCTCTAGGGTCTTTTTCAGCCAACGCTGAAGTTTGTTTAGGCATGGCTTGCATGTATAACAGAATGACTGCAGCGGAAGGTATAGACGCAACTATAGTTCAAATCAATGAAGCAATGAAAGCGATTACTAGCAAGTCCGGTGATGAAGCTATTATAGATAACATCAAAGAAGCATTAGCAACCAGTAAAGAAATTAATGCCAATGACAAACTTGACCGAAATCGTAATCGTGCCAATGATTCTTTAAAAAAAGCTCGCAGCGCTGTAAAGGAAGGCGATATGGTTAAAGCAACAGAGTTATTAAAAGAAGCTGAGGATCGTTTTTCAGGACTTAAATCGATGATTGTCTTAACACAAGCTGATAGAGTGTCACAACAAACTAACTTAATTAATCGCATTATTGATAAGCCTGATCCTAACGCCGGAGCCCGTAAATAATAATAGTATTATTATTTATGAACTAGAGCCAGAGTAAACTTATTCTGGCTCTGATCATTAAATGCTGGTGGTTTTCTTAAAAAGGCGATGCTTTTACATCTTACACAGGCAATTTTGCCCTAAGTGGCATTTACTGTAATGTGAACTCCATTTCCCAAACAAATAAAATAGAGTTCTGTTCAAATTTAATTATATCTTTTTCACCACTGCCCATGTTTTTTCATAGACCGTGCAGGGTGTTTTATTGAGTATTGATCTGTGGAGCTGTTCTTCATTTAACAAAAGAAGCAGTCGATTAATCCCATTAGCTCACAACATCCTAAGCTTTAAGTGCGCAAGAGGTGGCAAGCATTACAGTAAATGTCCATAGTAGATAGACCTAACACATCACACATAAAGAAAAAGAACAAATACTACCAATTAACAGTTCAGCAAAATTCACAGCATTAGAGTGCTAAAATTACCGCATATGTAATTAGCTAGCACTGATGTTTAGAAGTTTCGAGCTTTCTTTCCTGTA
>CAMDNJ010000085.1 GCA_945902915.1 Crenothrix polyspora
GGTAAGAATGGTAAAGTTATTGTCTGTGCAGCCATGCGTAAGCTTATTCACCTCGCTTTTGGGGTTATTAAGTCAGGTCAGCCTTTCGACCCAAATTATGCTATTTAAATATTGCTTGCTTTTGGCGGGGCAAGACGGTATCTACAAATTAAACTAGGAGGAGGAGTGACAGAGTGGAGCAAGGCGCGGATTAATGCTTAGCTCAAAGAGGCTGATGCGGTTATTTAGCAAAACTATAATGACTTTGCCACAACCTCACAAAGTGCGGCGGCTGGTGTGGCGCAAGTCTCAGCCAGTGCCACAGCAACCTCGTTAAGTGCAGCGGTGGGCGCACAGGTAGCGGTATCGGCAATCCCTACGGCTGCATACCTTGAAACCTTAGCCGGACAAACTATCATCCAAGGCGCAGTACAGGCCGACTGGTGGAGTCGCCAAGCCGGTGACACGGCCTTTAAGTTTCAGTCAGCGGTTAGGCAAGGACTCGTTGCAGCAGAAACCACGCCGCAAATCGTTAAGCGCGTACGTGAGGTGCTGGACTTATCAAGGCGCAATGCCGAAACCTTGGTGCATACCTCTGTGCAATCGGTAGCCAATAGCACACGAGAAAAGATATTCGCTGATAATGATGATGTAGTATCAGGTAAGGAATGGAGTAGCGCCTTAGATCGTAGAACCTGCCCGACTTGCGGCGTGCGTGACGGCAAACGCTGGACAACTGACAGCAAACCTATTAGTCACAGCATCCCTTATACCGTGCCGCCGTTACATTTTAGGTGCAGGTGCTCAATGGTGCCGGTGCTTAAGACTTGGGAGGAGCTGGGTATTGATCTACAGGAGCTACCAGACGGCACACGGGCATCGATGGAAGGTCAAGTTAATGATAAGACCTTTGCGGACTGGCTAAAGCGTAAAGAATCGGAAGCACCGGGCTTTGCAGACAAGATGCTAGGCAAGGGCCGCGCGGAGTTATGGCGTAATGGAAAGATAACAATGGATCAGATGATTGGCGGGGGTAAGCCGTTGTCATTAAATGAATTGAAAGCCAAGTATGATAAGCCTATACTTAACAATATGGATATATTCAAAGAAGCCAAAAGCGGTGGAATTTATGCAGGGTTTTATGATCGATATAAGAATGAATATACAAAGAGACTCAATAAATCTATAAAGTCCTATGAAGAAGTTATTGCAGAGCATGAAGCATGGATCAGAAATCCAAAGTTAAAATTAGGTGATGGTCATGAGCAAAAAATCATAGAACAAAATATAAAAAAATGGCGGGAAGATATTACTAGAAATAGTGATTACAAAACCATAATTAAAGGAATTTTAGAGGATAAAGCGCTATGACAAAACAAATTGATTACCAAGTATTACTGGAAACGGTTGTTATTGCAGCTAATAAGGCAGCAGAAAGGGCAAAACAAGAAAATAACAGTGATTTATTATGTGCCTATTATGATATTTTGGATGTTATAAAAACACAGGCAGAAGTAATGGGCGTTCCTAAGAATGAAATAGGAATGGAAGGCTTAAATGTAGATGATTTGCTAAAAGCTTATCTTGAAATATCTAAGCAAAAGAAAGCTGCATAATTATCCCGATTTACCCAAACACCTAAAGCCAGCCTAACCTCTGGTTTTTTTATGCCTATCGTTGTGCAATTCCTCGCGTTGTTAACTTCACAAAATCAGCTTACCCTATCCCCACAATGGTTACGCCATTATCAACGGCCTACGGCCTCTAAACCTTACGGGTAGCAATAAAATGGACATTACACCAGAGATTCAAGCAGCTATTGACGCGGCTCTAGATAGCGCAAAGTCAGGATTACAAGCGAAAAATCAAGAGTTGCTTGATAAAAACAAGAAGCTTATGAAGGGCCAAGAAATTGACCCACAAACCGTGATTGATCTTGAGGCGCAAATTGACAAGCTGACAAGTGATTTAAGCACGGCTAATAAGTCGGGTAAGGACTCGGTAAAAGCACTGGAAACCTTACAAGCTCAGTTAAAAGCAGAAACAGGCTTTACCCAAAAGCTTTTAATCGACAACGGCTTGACGGATGAACTGGTAAAGAATGGCGTCGCACCGCAGTTTTTAGCAGCCACAAAAGCCATGTTTGCAGGACAAGCGCAGATTATTGCAGAGGGTGACACGCGCACAGCCAAGATTGGTGATAAGTTAGTATCGGACTTTGTAAAAGACTGGGCAGCCTCAGACGAAGGCAAGCACTTTGTAAGCGCACCCGCTAACGGTGGTGGCTCTACAGGTGGAAAATGTAATACGTTCTATAGAACTTTAAGGCAAAAGCCCTTAAAAAGCTGTAAAATGACTCTTTTTTAAATCTCCTTACAACATCCTCATGCGCACCAGTCAATTTCCTCTTAATACTGTAAAAGAAACACCTGCCGATGCTGAAATCGCCAGCCATCAATTAATGATACGTGCAGGTCTTATCCGAAAACTTGCCGCAGGTCTTTATAGTTGGCTGCCGTTAGGATTAAGAGTATTGCGTAAAGTTGAAAAAATCACCCGTGATGAAATGGAAAAAGCCGGCGCCTTAGAAGTGTTAATGCCTGCGCTGCAACCTGCTGAACTTTGGCAAGAAACAGGGCGTTGGGAGCAATACGGCCCAGAACTAGCGCGCTTAAAAGATCGCCATGATCGTGAATTTTGCTTAGGCCCCACACATGAAGAAATCATTACCGATTTAGCGCGTAATGAGATCAAGAGCTACAAACAACTGCCCATTACCTATTATCAAATACAAACTAAATTCCGTGATGAAATTCGCCCGCGTTTTGGTGTGATGCGTTCACGTGAATTTATTATGAAAGATGCCTATTCTTTTCATTTGGATCAAGAATCTTTACAAGCTAGTTACGATGTTATGTATCAGGCTTATACCAATATTTTCAATCAACTGGGCTTAAAGTTTCGGGCCGTGATTGCCGACTCTGGTTCGATAGGCGGTGCTATATCACATGAGTTTCATGTTTTAGCTGATTCGGGTGAAGATGCCATTGCTTTTTCGACCAGCAGCGATTACGCCGCCAATGTAGAAAAAGCTGAAGCCGTCATGCCCGCAGGTACTCGCAATTCTGCAAGCACTGAGCTCAAGTTAATTGATACACCTAATCAACACAGCATCGAAGAGCTGAGCCAATTCTTAGCCATACCCGCAACGCTTTGTCTTAAAACCCTGATTGTTAAAGGTGAAGAGCAGGGCGTTGTGGCCTTATTATTAAGAGGCGATCACGAGCTTAATAAAATTAAGGCCGAAAAAATTGCGGGCGTAGCCTCGCCCTTAGAATTTGCTAGCGAAGATGATATTTTGGCGGCCTGTCAGTGCAAGCCCGGCTCAATAGGGCCGATAGGTTTAACAATACCGATTATTGCTGATCGTAGTGTCATGCTGATGTCTGATTTTGTCTGCGGGGCTAATAATGACGGCAAGCATTATCAAGGCGTCAACTGGGAACGCGACTGTCCAGTGCCTGAGCATATAGCAGACCTTCGTACTGTTGTTGAAGGTGATCCTAGCCCTGATGGCAAGGGCGAAATTACCTTAGCTAGAGGCATAGAAGTGGGTCATATCTTCCAGTTAGGCTCTAAATACAGTGCCGCCATGAAAGCCGGCGTTATTAACGAAGGCGGTAAAAATCAAATTATGCTGATGGGTTGTTATGGCATTGGTATTTCACGCGTGGTTGCTGCGGCTATTGAACAAAATCATGATGGCAAAGGTATCATTTGGCCTGCCAATTTGGCGCCCTTTCAAGTCGCACTTTGCCCTATGAATATGCATAAGTCAGAACGCCTAAAGGTCGCCGCAGAACAACTTTATCAAGAGTTGCAAGCCGCAGGGATAGAGGTTTTATTTGACGATAGAAAAGTCCGTGCCGGCTTTATGTTTTCTGACATGGAATTGATTGGTATTCCACATTGCATTATTCTCGGTGATCGTGGCTTAGATACTGGAACCATTGAATACAAAGGCAGAACAGCACAAGAAAATGAAGAAATTCCTATGGGGGAAATCATAGCTTTCTTGAAAGCAAAGCTAATGTAATGACTCTATTTTTATAATAAAAACTCAAGGCGAAAGATCAAAGTCTACAAATCTCATGAGCAAAATCTTTCGCCCTTTATAATTATCTTCGCTCTAATTCATAATCAGACTTGACAAATAATTCTCATCATAGACACTAGAGCTATCTTCATTACCCAAGAGTACATTCGCCTTGAACGATATGCCCCTTAGTATGCTGTTTGGCATACTTATCCTTATGCTGATTCTTTCCGCTTTTTTCGCCGGTTCAGAAACAGCTTTAATGTCCTTAAACCGTTATCGCTTAAGACATCTAGTTAAGCTAAAGCATCCTGGTGCTATAAAAGCACAAAGATTATTGCAAAGACCCGATCAGTTACTCGGTTTGATGTTGCTAGGAAATATTTTCATTAATAATTTCGCAGCATCATTAGCAACCGTGATCGCCATTAAACTGTATACGGATGATGAATCAGTCATCGCGATTTCTACAGGGGTATTGACGCTGGTCATGCTCATTTTCTCAGAGGTAACGCCTAAGACCTTGGCGGCGCTTAAGCCCGAGCCCTTGGCGTTTCCTGCCGCTTGGATTTATACGCCTCTATTGAAAATAGTTTATCCCATTGTTTGGTTTGTGAATTTATTTGTCAGCCTGATACTGAAGATAATCGGTGTTGATGTTAATAAAAGCACTCACGACTTGCTCAATAAAGAAGAGCTAAAAAGCATCATTACTGAATCCGAAAGTATCATGCCGATACGCTATCAAAAAATGTTATTGGGTATCTTGGATTTGGAGTCGGCAACGATTGAAGACATCATGACGCCTCGTAATGAAATCGTGGGTATCGATTTAGAGGCTGACCTTGAAACCATCATCACGCAGATAAAAAACAGTCCTCATACACAGCTTGCGGTATACAAAAAAAGTATAGATCGAGTCGTAGGCTTTTTACATCTTCGAAAAGTGTTGGTGCTGGTTAATGAAGAATCTTTTGATAAGCAAACGATAATGAATCTGGTCTCTAAGCCCTCATTCATACCTGAAAACACCCCAGTACACACGCAAATGTTGCGTTTCAAGAGCGAAAAAATACGTATAGGCTTAGTGGTTGATGAATATGGCGACGTACAAGGTTTGGTGACTTTAGACGATTTACTACAAGAGATAGTCGGAGAGTTAATAACCGACGATACCACTGTAACAAAACAAAGTGATGGCAGTTATTTAGTCGATGCGACCATTACCGTCAGAGAGTTAAATCGGGTGATGCAATGGGCTCTGCCTACAGAAGGGCCAAAAACGCTCAATGGCTTAATCACTGAGTTTATGGAAACCATCCCCGAGCCTGGTACTAGCATTAAACTCCACGGACACCGATTGGAAATCATAAGCCAAGATAATAATACGGTTAAGTTGGTTAAGTTTCTACCTAAAAAATAAGTCTTCTGTATAGTTGGAGTAAAAAAGCTTTAGCTGTTTTATAGTGCAATAGCTGGCTACCCATTTAACAAGGGACAAAACGCTTGCGTAGATGTTGCTGTAGGTTGGGCTAACGGCTCTATCGTTAACCCAACATGGATGCCGAGTAGTGTGGGTTGCGAAAACCATGCAGCCCAACGCAATCAGATAGGAAATGTCGGGTTACGCTATCGCTAACCCGACCTGCCTGTTACAAGGTTTATTTTAATAAGCCTTGTAACAAACCATTTAACTTATGAACAAAGGCCGCTGGATCATCCAGATGTCCGCCTTCGCTTAAAATAGCCTGATCAAACAAGATATGAGTTAAATCAGAAAAACGCGTATCATCTTGTTCTGACTTCATGCGCACTACTAAGGGATGAGTCGGATTGATTTCAAATACTGGCTTACTACCCATGCCCATACCCATCATTTGACCAGCATCTTTCATGATTCTTTCCATGTTAAGACTCATGCCATAAACATCAGCCACCAAACAAGCAGGTGATTCAGTTAAACGGTGACTTAAACGGACATCGCTGACTTTATCGGCTAACACGTCTTTGATTTGCTTAAGGACGGATTCAAAATCTTTAGTGATTTCTTCTTGAGCGGCTTTATCTTCTTCTGCATCTAAGTCGCCTAGGTCTAAATCGCCCTTAGCAACAGACTGTAAATGCTTACCGTCAAACTCATCCAAATTAGAGACCAACCATTCATCAATACGATCTGATAAAAGAATAACTTCAACGCCTTTCTTGCGGAAGATTTCTAAATGCGGGCTATTTTTTGCAGCTGCAAAACTGTCAGCGGTTACATAATAAATTTTATCTTGGCCTTCTTTCATACGGCTAACGTAATCTTCTAAGGCAACACTTTGTTTATCGGTATCAGCATGAGTCGAGGCAAAGCGTAATAATTTAGCAACGCGTGCTTTATTAGCATGATCTTCAATCGGGCCTTCTTTAATGACCTGACCAAACTGAGCCCAGAAAGTCTCATATTTCTCAGGTTCATTTTTAGCTAGATTTTCCAACATGCCCAATACTTTTTTAACCGCACCAGATTTAATCGAGGTGATCTGCTTACTTTGTTGCAAGATTTCTCTGGAGACATTCAGCGGCAAAGAATTCGCATCAATAATACCTCTAACAAAGCGTAAATAACGCGGCATTAATTGTTCGGCATCATCAGTAATAAAGACTTTACGAATATAAAGTTTTACACCGTGCTTGGTGTCTCTGTCCCACATATCAAACGGTGCGCGTGCAGGTACATAAAGCAATAAAGTGTATTCATTAGTGCCTTCTACTTTACTGTGTACATGGGTTAAAGGGTCTTGAAAATCATGACCGACATGTTTGTAAAATTGATTATAATCGTCATCAGAAATTTCTTGACGGGCTTTAGTCCATAAAGCCGAGGCGCTGTTGATGGTTTCTTCTTCGATTTGAGCTACGGGTTTAACTGCAACTTCTTCGCCTTCTACAGGCTCTTCGTCATCCATAGTCGGCATGACTTCCTTATCCATTACGATAGGTAACGAGATATGGTCTGAGAATTTTCTAACGATAGAGCGAATACGGTAACCATCTAAAAATTCGCCTTCAGCTTCTTTCAAATGCAAAACGATTTCTGTACCGTGTTGTGCTTTTTCAACGGCTTCAATGGTGTAATCGCCTTCACCGGCTGATTCCCAACGGGTACCAGCACTTTGTTCTGAACCTGCTTTACGGGTAGTTAAAGTGACTTTATCCGCAACTATGAAAGCCGAATAAAAACCTACGCCAAATTGACCAATTAATTCACTGTCTTTAGCTTGTTCGCCCGTTAAGGCTTCAAAGAACTGCTTAGTACCTGATTTTGCAATGGTACCAATATGTTCTTGTACTTCTGCGCGAGTCATACCGATACCATTATCTTTAATGGTGATGGTGCGTAGCTCTTTATCAAATTCTAAACGAATTTTAAGCTCACTATCGCCTTCATATAAGCCGTCATTAGATAAGGCTTCAAAACGTAATTTATCAGCGGCATCTGAGGCATTAGAAATCAATTCGCGCAGAAAAATTTCCTTGTTGCTGTACAAGGAGTGAATCATTAAATGTAACAGGTGTTTTACTTCGGTTTGAAAGCCTAGGGTTTCTTTTTTGGTATCAACAGTCACGGTACTTTTCCTAATGGGTTATTGAATGAATTATTGTGAATGAGAACTATATGGGGACATATCGTTTTTATTTCAAGGTAACTAAGGCTTATTTATAAAACCGACCTATCGATAATAGTGTGAAGCGTGATGGGGTTTGTAATGAAGCGTGACGGGGTTTGTTACCCGTCACTCACGTTTCGAAAGCTATTTCAGCATCTAAACGTTTCGATCGGGGTTGCAAGCCCCGACCGGCATCGACTTCTAGATAATTATTTTGTAGGTTCTTGTTCTTTTTGTTCAACTGCAGGTTGTTCAACGGCTGGCTTTTCTGCTTCAGTTGATTTTTGTGCCTCAACAGTCTTTTTTCTGTCCGCCGCTTTTTTTGCGAGTGCTTCTTTTTGATCCGCAGCCTTAGAGGCCGCTATTGATCCTGTTTCTGCAACAGCCACAACTAAGGCGTCGTTTGCTTGAGATATTGCTGGAAATAAGAGTGCTGATATTATAAAAAGAGAAAGTAGAAATTTTAATTTTGTTGGTTTAGTAAGCATCATAATGATCCTTTTAAATAAAATATCGATAGAGTGTGCTACATGAGTCGTAGCGGTGAATTCTTTCTACAGCAAACTGTAGTTTCTTACATTAAACTCATAAGTGCAATCGAAAATAAGCGAAATTGAAGGCTTCCCACTTAACACGGGACAAAGCGCTTGTGTAGATGTTACTGTAGGTTGGGCTAACGGCTCTATCGTTAACCCAACATTGATGCTAATAATCCATACGCAAGGCTTTAGCTAAGTTTTTATAACCATACCTTATTATTTAGCTAGCAAAGCCCAGCTCGATTTAGTCAATTAAATTAAACACATTGTTATCAACGTTGAGATGGAGCGTTATGTCGATTAGTGTGGTGGTATTTTCTTTAAAAAAATATTTCCCCGTTTTGTTTGCAAATAGTCTGTTAAGAGGCGCGTACTTGAGCTCATCGGTACGATATGTAACACCTGGCGCAGCAGGCATGGCGTCCAAATTCATAGCAATATAGGGTTTACCTTCTACACTGTTCAATTCATCGATGAGTGCTTCATAAGCATCAATATTAATGAAAAAAGTACGATAACTAGCATCAACACTGTGCTTTTGTACATCTGAAATCACCTTATCCATCATTTCTGCTGTGTAATCCGCGTATTTTGTTAGCTGCTTTGGAATGTCTTGTTTCTGCCACGAGCTAGGTGTGCTTAGATCATTAATCACATGAAAATCAAGGCGATAATCAGTGACTGCATTTTTCATATTATCCTGAATCCGTACCACAAATTGCTGATAACGATTAACAAATCCAGGTTTCTGATATAAGGCGTTATTTTCGCGAAGACACTTAAATCTTAGCTCTTGATGTTCACTGGCATTTTTAACAGCAAGACAGGCTTGAATAAACGTGAAGGTAGGATGCAGTAGAGTGGCCTGTGCGTCAGGAACTATAGTCGAATGATTAAAACCTTCTAGTAATTTAAACACAGGAGCATCATTTAATTGCGCTAACGCGATAATGTGCGGTTTAGTGGGCTCGCTATAGTCTATTTCCAGTTTGATACTATCCAATGAAGCCGCAGCAGCTCGCACTGTACCATCTGAACCCGGTTCATTAGCGCCTGTGGCGACTAGGCCTTTCAGTGTGCCATAGGTCTCAGTTCCAGAAAGGATATAGATAAAGGGCCCCTTATCAGCATCACAAGGGTACATCTTGTGGCCTGAAAATAAGTCGCGCTCAGCGAGTTGCCATGAGAACGGGCTACCCAATTCCAAACCTTCCAGAATATGGCGGCCGGTTTGAAAGCCGTGTTCAAGGCCGCCCTTAAATAATTTCGCTAGGGCTGATTTGCCCTGTGCAGCCAATCGTGAGCCAAAATTAGCGGGTGCCAGCATGATGAAATGCCGGACCGGACATTTTGTAAAATCACCCTTGCAAATATCGATTAAATAATGATTTAACCAATTTCTGACCACAGGGCCGCCAGTAGAATGCACAATAATATCCAATGAAAAAGGCTGTAAGGATATTTTTTGGCTAGCGACAAGATCTTCTAGGCGCTCTTGCAAGCCTTGTGATAAATCATCGAAGCTGACATCGTCTTGCATAGACTCATAATCGCCCAACCAAATATCGGAGATATGAGTCTGAGCATTTTGAGCTTGTAACAGCAATTTTAGTGGCTCGAAAGATTTGTAATTATCACTCCAGCCGTGGATGATTAAAATGGGATTTGACATGATTAGCTCCTTTGTTACTTAAGAAATACATCGGTCAGTTAAATTCATTGATAGAGCCTTAGGGAGGTTTCGTGCTAGCAAACCGCCAATGCAGATAGTTGTTAGTTTGTCTCCACATAGAACCTTGTCGAGAAGTTCATAACAACACATCAATTGCAAGCACCGTAGATGACGGATTGCTAGGGCGAATCCGCCTTACGAGTTAAACATTGAGATTAAAATATATACGGTCATCTTATAGCCCTATATAAATTCACTTTATTACACTCACAAACTTTTGAAAGGCCTCAGATTGATCCAGTAAACGTTTGGCAACATTTCTCAGATCATTTATCTGTGCTTCCGGTAAATAAAACGAGGTTTTCATGTTAAAGAACTTATCTCGTTCGGCAGGGTTGGATAAAAGATCGAAGCCGATATAAATAAAATCGAGCTGTGGTATGTTAGGGGCAGGGGTGCTTAAAACTGCAGAGGGGCAATGTAGCTGCAATTGGCTTTGGCAGGCCAAATAGGTGTTTTTATCCTTTTCTAATTCGGTAAACGATTTGCGCAGGGTTTCCGTAGTTTCAAAAGAAAAATTATCCATCGGTACATTGGCAACTATTTTCAATACGTCTATAACATTGGCCGGAATCGCCGAGGCATCGTAATTTAAATCAGGTTGATTCTTAGCGTCGACAGTGATGATAAGGAGCTTTTAATGGTGCCATCGCTCATTTTTGACTGGAGACTTAACTCAGTATCGTTGGATACCAAGGCTTGCAAAGGGCCGCGTAGACCTAGATTGTCAGCGATGCCTCCGTCCAGTAGATGAATAAAGGGTCTCTGTTTGCCATCTTGATAGGTTTTAAACAGCACGGCATTTTTATAACGGCGGGGATTGATAAGTAAGTCTTTTTCAGCTTCCGCAATC
>CAMDNJ010000086.1 GCA_945902915.1 Crenothrix polyspora
TAATGCGGGTATGCCTTTAGACTTTGATCCGACGATCTGACAAATTCTGACAAACCCCTGTTGTGGTAATTGATATGCGGTGGATAAATACTGCGGCTTAAGTTTGGGTAGGTCTTGTGCGGTTGTTGCTGCCATTTGTTGTACATCCTGAGGAGTTAATGAATCAGGTTGTATTCTGCGCCAATAATTAAAGCTGTTTTTGATAAATAGCAGAAATAGCAAGAATAGCAGCGGGGTGGTTTTGTGAAAACAATAAAACCACCTCATCAGGATTAGCAGAATTAGCGGAATTAGCAACGTACCTCTTATCCGATCTTTTTAAACTCAGGCACCTGAGCGCCATTCTTAAGCGTGTCTAGGTAATCACTCCACGATTGCATCATCTTATGGCGTTCTGGTAAATGTGAGGTTCTGTTATAAGCGCGCCCGTTAGCATCTTTAACAGCATGGGCGAGTTGATGTTCTATAAAATCAACTCGAAAGCCTAGCACCTCATCAAGTATGGTTCGCGCCATAGCTCTAAAGCCGTGAACGCTCATTTCCTCTTTAGTAAAGCCCATGCGCCTAAGAGCTGCCAGCATTGCCATATCACTCATTGGCCTAGAGCCGTTCGGGGTTCTTGCGCTAGGGAATACAAAGCGACCATTACCTGTAAGTGGCTGTAGCTTGTTTAAAATCTCAATGGCTTGAGTTGATAAGGGGACTATGTGATCTGTCTCGGTCTTAGTGACAAAATAACGCCATTCTTTAGAGTCTACATCAATATGCGCCCATTCTGCTTGTCTCAGCTCACTAGGGCGGACAAACACCAAGGCCGCTAACTGTAAGGCTGATTTAACCACGAAAGAGCCCGTATAAATATCGATAGCTCTTAATAATGGCGCGGCTTCTTTGGGTTCTGTCAGTGAGGCAAAGTGTCCACCTTTAGCGACTGGCAAAGCTCCGCGTAAATCTGGCGTTATATCTCGATCAACTCGACTAGTCTGCACTGCATACCTAAATACCTGTCCACAAATCTGTAAAACCCTGTGGGCTGTTTCAATAGTGCCCCGATCTTCTACGCGCCTAATGCAGGATAGAATATCTTTAGGCAATATGTCGGTTATGGGCTTAGTACCTAGCCACGGAAAAATATCCCTTTCAAGCATCCGCTTAGAGCGATTATTTTTATCATCCCAAGTATTAACCTTTTTAGTACCCCATTCTCTAGCGACGATCTCAAAGCTATTAGTTGCGCTTGTCTCTCTTGATTCCTTAACCGCCTTTTTATTTTCGCTCGGGTCGATACCGTCCGCTATTTGTTTTCTGGCTGTGTCTCTTTTTTCTCTGGCTTGCTTTAAGGTGGTTTCAGGATAAACGCCAAGGGCTAAAGTTTTCTCTTTACCTGCAAAACGATATTTAAGCCTAAAGTATTTGCTGCCGTTGGGGTTGATTAAGATATATAAACCTTTTTCATCAGATAGTTTATAGGGCTTGTCGGGTAGCGGCTTTGCGGCTTTGATGGTGGTGTCTGAAATTGCCATTTGGGGGTATCTCTTTTTGCAAAAGTGAATGTACCCCCGTTTTATACCCCCAAAATATTTGGGTGTCAATGAGTCCTATTGAACCTTACGGACATAAAAAAACCCGCTAGACTAGATAATCTGCGGGTTTTTGTACTTCTTTGAGTCTTGTTAAATCTTCATTTGGAGGCTGCGGGCGGAATCGAACCGCCGTAGATGGCTTTGCAGGCCACTGCATAACCATTTTGCTACGCAGCCATAAAATGTGAAATAAAAAAGCCGCGAAATAACGCGGCTTTTTTATTAAATATTGGAGCGGGAAACGAGATTCGAACTCGCGACCCCAACCTTGGCAAGGTTGTGCTCTACCACTGAGCTATTCCCGCATTGAATTTATCAGGGTATTATAGGTATATTTTGAAGTCTGTCAAACTTTATTTATTGGATATCAATTGCTAAAGCCCAAGCTTCGGTACCTTTACAATCGCCATCTTCTATTTTGATTTTAGCATAAGCGTTTTGTTTACCAAAAGCGTCGGCAAAGTCTAAGACAGATACTTGAGTACCTTGAGGCATGTGTTGGCATATGCCGTTTCTATCAGCGTCTTCGGTATCGTCATACGAGGCTATGGCGCCAGGTGTTGAAACTAAACGAACTGTTGCGGATGGGTCGTAGGCATTGGCGCTTTTTAATGAATAACGTTGCCCTAAAGCAAGATTTTTAAGTACATTGCCTTGTAGTGCTGGTTTAGAGCTGCCGCCGCCTGATGACATCAATATAACAAGCAGAATAACCACGCCTGCGATAGCGCCAAAGAAAACTTTTGGATTTGTTTCTTTTAAGCTTAGGAATGAATTAAGTAAATTGCTGGCAGACTCTTTGATTTGATTAGCGGCGGGCTCGTTATTTTGTTCTGGTTGTTCTGGTTGAATAATTTCTTCTTGTTTTGCGTTTTCTTCATTACTCATTTCTCATCCTCACGATAATGTAATTTTAGTTATTATTTTAATGAATCATTGCTCAAAGAACAGGCAATTTTAATCAGTTATCAAGTAGTTGCCTTTGCTTTGCAATTTAAGGTGTTTTTACACATTTAAACAAAGCGTTTATTAGTAGGCATATACTTTAGTTGCTAAACATACCACGAACTAAAAACTTTTCAAGTTCTTTATAAGTCTATCAAGCCAATACATGGAAGAATTAATAAGCCCGGCGCCTTTAAAGCCAGTGCGGAAGCCAGTTGCTTTAGTATTGATTCGTCGTTGTAATTTGATGTGTAAGTATCGCTACACTACTTAAGCAGATATTGTTTTTTCAGGAGAATTGGCTACGCTGGAAATTTATAGACTATATTGTGATGGAAAATTTAAAGACTTTTAAAGTGTATGTGTTGATATAGCCAAGAGGGATTCGCCATTTCTCATTGCGCTAAAAACAGATATTTTTTGTCCAGTAGTGGTATTGAAATTTCTGCTGATAATGTAGTGCTATATGGATGGCGGCGCACGCTCCTCTAATAAAAGGACTTATACAACAACCTAAGCCGTTGTAGGGTTGTTGTATAAGTTGTCATTATCTGAATCGGAGTTGCGCAAACCACTTCAAACTATTGAACAGAAGATCTAGGTTGTTATTTGACAGTCGCTGAAATAGCAGAGCCTAGCAGATGTTAATGGGGTTGCTGAGCAGGAGCGGGCACAGGCACAGGCACAGGCACAGGCACAGGTGTGAATTCTTTGCTAAGGGCAGGTTGATTAACTAATTCTAGCTTGGTTCTACGAGTGCCTTCACCATAAAGTGTAAAAGTAACCATGACCAACACAGTAGTTATGATAAGAATTAAAAATCTCTCGGGTTTTTTCATAAAGAATAGTGGCCATTGAGGCTTGTACATACCTGTAATGAAAAAAAGTGCTGTCCATATTGCTAGATCGAAGGCGTAATTTACCATTTATAGTTACCGGTTAATGTTCATTTAAAATGCCTTATATTATTGTTCAGGTGAATAGTCATTTGCAACATTCTCCTTAATTGAAAAGGTTTCATTTATTATGAAGGCATATAAATATTAAGTTTTAGTGTGGATATTTTATATTTAACAGTAATACTGTTTTCAAATAACATAAAAAGCCTTTATAATGCGTGGTTCAATGGGGCATACCGCTCCTCCTTGCTTTACCTTCTTTTTAAGACAGAGAAGGGAGGCTTAACCGAAAGGAAAAATAATGCGACATTATGAAATTGTCTTTTTAGTCCATCCTGATCAAAGCGCTCAGGTTCCAGCGATGATTGAACGTTATAAATCAACCATCGAAGCTGCATCTGGTTCGTTACATCGCTTAGAGGATTGGGGTCGTAGACATTTAGCTTATCCTATTAAAAAAGTTCATAAGGCTCATTATGTGCTAATGAATGTTGAGTGTGATCAAGCGACATTAGAAGAGCTAGAAAGTGGCTTTCGTTTTAATGATGCTATTTTGCGTAGTATGACTTTATTGCAAAAATCAGCCATAACTGGACCATCCATTATTGCTACCTCAACTGCAGAAGAAAATAAAGCCGCTGAATCCAGAGCTAAAGACGCCGCAGCAAGAGAAGCGGCTGTAGTAGTGCCAGCAACAGGCGATATTGATGACGAAGTTGATTTAGACGATGTTGATTTTGATGCTGATGAAATCATCGCTGATTAACACTATAACTTATTGGATTTAAGGAAATTATTATGGCACGTAACATTAGACGCAAAAAATTCTGCCGGTTTAGCGCAGAAGGCGGAACAGAGATCGATTTCAAAGATCTCGATTTATTAAGTGATTACATCACTGAAACTGGAAAAATTGTTCCTAGCCGTATAACAGGAACGAGTGCCAAGTACCAAAGACAACTTTGTGTTGCAATTAAACGCGCACGTTTTATTGCTTTGTTGCCGTTCTGCGACGCACATAAATAGAGGCTGGGTGGGGGTATGAATTTTTTAGCGAATTTTATTATGCGAGGTAGAATACAAGCCATGATAGTGGCTTCTACGCTTGCCTTGTTGTCGTTAATGATGCCTCCAGTCAGTGTAGTAAGTTCAGCAGCGATTGCTTTAGTCACCTTAAGACGCGGTGCTTATGAAGGTCTAACTATTTTAGGCTGCTCTAGTATTGTGGTTGGCTTATTAGGCTTTTTAGTACTGGGTAATTTTCAGTTCGCATTACTCTATGTAATGGTGTTGTGGTTACCCGCTTGGTTAATTTCAATTGTGTTAAGGGAGGGACGACATTTATCTCTCGCTGTTGAAATTGCGGTATTAATTGGTGTGGTAGGCGTTATTGGCTTTTACCTTTATGTCACAGATCCTGTCGAGATGTGGAAGGCGGTGCTTACACAAATGATTCCGGCTGACGCCCCCGTTGTAGATATTCAACGAACTATTGATACTCTTGCGCATTATATGCCTGGAATTATCGCTGCAGGCTCCGTATTTGGCTTGCTGTTTGGTTTGTTTTTAGGGCGGTGGTGGCAGGCGAATCTTTATAATCCGGGTGGTTTCAGGTTAGAGTTCTTGTCTTTAGATGCAAAACCATGGTTATGTATAGCTAGCTTAGCTATCGTTGCAATTGCAGGTATCAGTTCAGGAATTATTGCTGAGGTCGCTTGGAATATAAGTATTCTGTTATTTGTGTTATATACAGTTATTGGAACGGCTATATTACATTCCGTTTTCTTAACTAAAAAACTAGCGCGCTATATGGTAGCCATGCTGTATATCACTTTGTTTCTGATACCACATGCAATGTTGCTGGTTGTACTGGTTGGCTTAAGTGATCCATGGCTGAATTTACGAAAAATAAAATCGAATCAACACACGCCTGATGGCTTATAAATTATCGGTAACAACCGAAAGATGAGGATTAAAAGATGGAAGTTATTCTTCTTGAAAAGATATCAAATTTGGGTAAACTAGGAGATCGAGTCACGATTAAATCTGGTTACGGTAGAAACTATCTCGTTCCACAAGGTAAAGCTGTTGCTGCAACAGCTAATAAAATTGTTGAGTTTGAAGCTCGTCGTGCAGAACTTGAAAAAGCGGCGGTTGAAAAGTTGAGTGCAGCTGAAAAGCTGGGCAATGAACTGAGTAAACTTGAGGTTGTAATTACCCATAAAGCGGGTGATGAAGGCAGATTGTTTGGCTCCGTCGGTACACTAAATATTGCTGAAGCGATTACTGCGGCAGGTATTGCCGTGGAAAAACATCAAATTCGTTTGCCGCATGGAACTATCCGTCATATTGGCGATTATTCCATCGACATTAACTTGCATTCTGATGTAATTGTTACTTTATCAATAAAAGTTGCTGCTGAAGCATAATTTATTAAGGTCAAGGGCTCAAGGTGAAAGGTGAAAACGCTAGTTTTTTAACCTTTTGCCTTGTACTTTGAACCATGCGTTACTTCTATTCCAGTCTATTTTATTTAGCTATACCTTTCATACTGCTGCGTTTACTTTGGCGAGGCATAAAGGCTCCCTCTTATCGCCATAGATGGCGCGAACGTTTTGCTTTATACGGCAAACGTTATCCCCAAAATATCATCTGGTTTCATGCTGTTTCCGTAGGTGAGTCAGAGGCTTTATTTCCCTTAGTGAAACAAATTCAGCAACTGCATCCAGATGCCAAGATATTAATTACTACAACTACACCGACAGGATCCGCTCGTGTTAAGGCAGTCATGCAGGAGTCGGTTATTCATGTGTATTTACCTTATGATCTACCTGATGCTATTTACCGATTTATGCGCTGTTTTAAGCCGAAAATGGCAGTCATTATGGAGACTGAAATTTGGCCCAATCTTTTTATGGCTTGTGGAAAAAGAGGCGTTCCTCTATATATCATCAATGCTAGATTATCTGAAAAATCCTCACGAGGTTATCAAAAAATACCCTCGCTGTTACAACCCGCTTTAGCACAAGTAAGACTTGTGGCGACACAAACCGAAGACGATGCTAAACGTTTTATAAGCATTGGTGCAGATAGTGACAAAGTTAAAATATTAGGCAATATAAAATTTGATATTGAAGTTCCTAAGGAAATAATAGAGCAGGGTATGCAAATAAAAATTGATTTATTTGCGGGAAGATTTGTATGGCTTATAGCGAGTACTCATAAAGATGAGGAATCAATATTTCTCGCTGCTTATCAAGAGCTAAAAAAGAACATTCCTGAATTATTGTTGGTTCTAGTTCCTCGGCACCCAGAGCGATTTTCTGAAGTCAAAAAACTATGTGAACAACAGCAATTAGGAGTAGTTTTACGTACGGCTAAAGAAAAGGTAAGTTTAGAGACGGATGTTTATTTAGCAGATACGCTAGGTGAATTAAAAATGCTTTATGCGAGTGCAGATGTAGCTTTTGTTGGAGGGAGTATGGTGCCCAATGGTGGACATAATATACTGGAAGCAGCGGCTGTTGGCGTTCCTGTTATGTTTGGACCATATATGACTAATTTCAAGGATATTGCCCAGGGAGTGCTTGCTGCAAAGGCCGCACTACAATGCCAAGGTAATGAGTCCCTAATGCTTAACTTATTGATGCTATACAATCAACCATCATGCAGACTAGCATTAGTCGCAAATGCTAAGTCCTTTGTTATTCAAAACCAAGGAGCAACTGATAAAATATGTAAGACTTTGTGCCTAACAATGGTAGAATAAAGACATAGTTATTATGTTAGGTTTTGTTTGGTATAGTTGTTAATTTTTTAACAATTAAAATGCATTATTAACGTAACTGTTATTGAGCTCAAATCACTAATAGCCAGCTTGTTAATTATAATAACTTAAACTTGTCGAGCTAAATCAATAAAATTTTTTGTTTTTAAGTTGGTTAAAATGAAATTAACCCTAGTTATTTGCACCTATAATCGTTCAGAGCTTTTGTCGAAAACTCTAGAGTCTATCAATAATGCAATCATTCCAGCTCAAGCAGAGATCTCTATTTTAGTGCTTCCTAATGCCTGCACAGATGATACAGTAAAAATATTGCAGAAATACCAGCAGCAAGTAGACTTTCATTTGTTACCTATCGAATTTGAGGAAGAGCCTAAAGCGGGTAAATCCTATGCGCTTAATAAAGCATTAACACTTATTAAAAGTGGCTGGATTTGTTTTATAGATGATGATCAGCGGGTTGATGAACATTATTTGAAATCAGTCATTGAGGCCATAGATAATTACCCTGATACTTCGATTTTTTGTGGCAGGATCATTCCTGATTGGACTGGTCAAGAACCATCTTGGGTTCATGAAAAAGGAAAATATAAAATCACCCCCATTCCTTTCCCTCATTTTGACTTAGGGGATAATTCTTTGTCGCTCTCCGAGAAAAATGCTATTCCTCCTGGGGGCAATTTAATTGTTGGGCATAAAGTATTTGAGCGTATTGGTTGTTTTTCAGAGGCGCTTGGCCCTAAAGGACATAATCTGATGGGGAGTGAAGATAGTGATTTTATATTAAGGGCTTTAGCAGCAGGAGAGAAGCTTGAGTATATTCCTACTATTGTTCAATATCACTATGTGGATGTATCGCGACTTAAGTTATCTTATCTTGTTTATAAGAGCTTTCAACGAAACAAATCATTTACTCTGACTCGTTACCCTGATCGGCTTAGAGTTTCTAAATATTTATGGCGTAAGTTGGGACAATATATTGCGGGTGCGTTGTTTAGTTTCAACGTCAACCGAATACGTTTCCACCTGACAAAAGCCTCAGGAATAGTCGGTCAAATAGCCGGTCATATTCAGTCATTACATTAATAATAAATCAATGCCATGCGCGATTTCAGTGTACTCATATTTTTAATTGCTTGCATCTTCGCCGCTTGGAGAAAACCTTGGTGGGGTGTGTTATCACTGAGCATTTTTAGTTATTTAAATCCCCACGCTTATTCTTGGGGCTTTGTTAGATCATTACCTGTTTATTATGTATTGTTCTTAGTCATGGCATTTCGGACCTTTACTTGCAAAGATAAACAAGCACTGCCTAAAGATTGGCGTATTCCTGTTTTTGTGATGCTTTGGATCGGTTTTGCTATTAGCTCAACACAAGCTTATTTCCCCGATCTTGCTTGGCAGAAGTTTTGGGTGGTCACAAAAATATATTTGCCTTTTTATTTCACCTTAGTATTGATCAATACACGGCAAAAGCTTTATAGCTTGATTATTACCATAGGTGCATCAATAGGTATTGTCGCTGTCAAAGGGGGAATATTCGCTATCTTGCATGGTTTCTCAGCTCGGGTTTATGGTCCTCCTAATACCCAATTTGAAGAAAACAATGCCTTTGCCGTCGCTATGTTGATATCAATACCGCTATTATTGCTTTGGCAAAAAGAAACATTAAATCCTTGGATTAAAAAGGGGATACTGGTGAGTATCCCAATAATATATGCGGCTTCATTGAGTTCATGGTCTCGGGGCGCATTGCTCACTATGGGTGTACTAACTCTTATGCTCATTGTTAATAGTAAACGTAAATATCTTATTCTTCCATTAGTGCTTATTGGTGCCGTTGTTGTTAAAGATTATTTGCCCCAAGAATGGTTTGGCAGAATGAATACTATCGAGACCTATCAGCAAGACAGTTCAGCTATGGGGCGTATTACGGCCTGGACAGATGGCTGGAATCATACGCTTGAACATCCATTTACTGGAGCAGGTTTTGAGGGTTGGTTATTCGTGACTCAACGCGATTGGCATAGCTCTTATGTGGAAATGTTTTCTGAGCACGGCTTCGTTGCTTTTGGACTATGGCTTTCATTGATTTTAGGTACATTAATGAGCCTTACGAGCCTACCTAAAAAAACACATCTAGTCGTGGGTATGGAGTGGGTAAGCAATTATTGTTTTATGCTCAGAGCATCTTTGATTTGTTATATGGTGGGCACGGCATTTTTAGGGCTTTCCTATTGGGACTTGCTTTATCATTTAATTTTTATTTCAGTTTTACTTAAAAAGATTGTAATAGAAGAGTTGGCCAATAAACAAGCAGATCAGATCAAGCCTCGTTGGGCGATGAGACAAAATTATTAGATAACACTCTTTTTAGTAGCTGATGTTAGTGATTAAAAAAAATATGGACAAAATAAACAAGATTACCCATAAAGTTTCAGTCATTATGCCCGTATATAATGGTGCAAAATATCTTGATGCTGCCATTCATAGTGTTCTTAAACAGAGTTATAGTAATTTTGAATTACTCATAATCGATGATAAATCAACTGATGACTCACGCTTGATCATAGAGAAATACTTAATAGATTCTCGTATTATTTATTTAAAGAACGACGAAAATATTGGCGTTGCAGGTAGCAGGAACGTTGCGCTAAAACATTCATGTGGTCAATTTATTGCATTTCTTGACCAAGACGACATTTGGTTGTCCCGTAAATTAGAAATTCAATTAGCTGTACTGAATAACCATCCGGAACTGGGATTATTACATGCTTTATACACTAGAATTGATGAATATGATCAATTATTACCTAGCTGGGCAAAACTTGACCCTAATATTTTTAACAATAATTGCTCAGATACCAAAATTGATTGGGTCTTTGAAAAATTGTTCATAAGCAATGACATACAACCGTTAACTTCTATGATTCCAAAAAGTGTTTTAGATTCTGTAGGCTGGTTCAATCCAGCACTTCCCGGTGTTGACGATTATGAATTGTGGCTTCGAATAGCTAAATGCTACCCTATAGGTCAAGTACAAACGATACTCGGACATTGGCGTAAACATCAATCTCAGCAGAGCAACTTAGGATGGAAAATGCTGGAACTAAAAATCAATGCTCTGGATAATGTTATTTCAAGCGACCAAGACATAAAAAGACATCTAAACCGCAAGATATATGTTGAGCGAATGCACCCATTGGTTAGGAGTATTGGCAATTATTATTTTTGGCGTCAAGATTATTCGAAAGCTCTAATTTATCTTCAAAGAGCTTTAGTGCTGAAATATAGTGATTTTGACTCAATAATAAAAATAGCATACTGTTCGATTCCCAACATTTTCCGCCAGACATTTAGACGTATCAAAAATTAACTCATCTGATCCATCACGTTTCAAATACGATTCAGAATAATTAAGAGAATATCACTTCAAAAATTATCACAGGAGTAAATAGTTATGACTAAAGTTAGTTATACCGTTAATGTATGCAATTCGGACGCTCCTTTTCTGGAACCTACATTAAGGCACATGATGCGTGCACTTAACTTCCCGTTCATGGAAAAACTGGTTGCATATGATCCAGGCAAACAGGAAGGAAAGTATGAACAGCG
>CAMDNJ010000087.1 GCA_945902915.1 Crenothrix polyspora
CTGGATTTACCTGCATTAGGCTTGCCTACCAAAACAACAGTCATGCCATCGCGTAATAAGCGACCTTGTTGAGCGGTTTTTAGTATGTTTTTAAGGCTATGCAATAATCGAGTGATACGGTTTTCGACAACACCATCCGTTAAGAAATCAATTTCTTCATCGACAAAATCGATAGCGGCTTCAATATAAATACGTAGCTCTGTTAGCTCTGTCACCAATTCATTGATTTGCTGTGAAAACACACCTTGCATGGATTTTTGTGCAGAACGCACAGATTGTTCGGTGCTACTTTCAATTAAATCAGCAACAGCTTCTGCTTGGGCTAAATCGAGTTTGTTATTTAGGAAGGCCCGTTCGGTGAACTCTCCTGGATTAGCTAATCGGGCGCCTAATGAAAGCACTCGCCTTAACAGCATATCCAACACCACTGAACCACCATGGCCTTGTAGCTCTAATATATCTTCGCCGGTATAGGAAGCGGGGGCAGGAAAGTAAAGACTGATACCAGAATCAATGATGCAACCCTGTTCATCTATAAACGATGTAAACAGGGCGTGCCTTGGAATTAAAGATTTATTAAGAAGATGTTTGGCGATTTCAGTCACTAAAACACCAGAAATTCGAATGATACCGACGCCGCCATTCCCTGGCGGTGTTGCAATAGCTGCAATAGTATCTTGACTGAAAAGCACTTAGCCTGCTTTTTCTATTTGCTTGGTAATATACGTTTGTTGAATAATAGATAAGGTGTTGTTGCAAACCCAGTATAAAACTAAACCCGCTGGAAAAAACAAGAAGAAAATAGTAAAGACGATAGGAAACATCTTCATTACTTTAGCTTGAATCGGATCAATAGGCGCAGGATTTAAACCTTGCTGAATTTTCATGGTAATACCCATGATGATTGGCAAGATGTAAAAAGGATCTTGTATTGATAAATCCTGTATCCACAACATAAAAGGCGCTTGACGAAATTCAATCGTTTCACTCAATACCCAATACAGCGCCATAAAGACCGGTATCTGTATCAAGATGGGTAAACAACCACCCAAGGGATTTACTTTTTCTTTTTTATACAAACCCATCATTTCAGTGTTGAAACGAGGTCTATCATCGGCAAAGCGTTCTTGCAGTTCTTTAAGACGAGGTTGAATTTTACGCATTTTCGCCATTGATTTGAAACTAGCCTGCGATAATGGAAAGAACAACAACTTGATACAAAATGTCACGCCCATTATAGCTAAACCCCAATTACCGATAGCGCCGTGAATAATATTCAATAATGAATAAATGGGCTTACCAATAAAGGTTAAGACACTGTAATCAACCGTCAACTCAAGTCCTGGCGCGATGGCTTCCATCATAGGTTGAACTTTAGGCCCAGCAAATAAACGGGATACAAATTCCGCTTCATTATTAGTTTCAACGGTAACTGATGGTGAGTATGTACCAATCACATAACGACCATCTTTAAGCTCTTTGGTGTAAAAATGATTTTCTTGGTCAGCAGGCGGTATCCATGCAGAAGCAAAATAATGCTGGATCATTGCCGTCCAGCCGCCTTTAGTAGCCACATCTAAAGTATTATCCGCCATGTCTTCAAAGCTTATTTTTTGATATTTATTTTTTTCGGTATAAATAACGCCACCGTTATAAGCTCTCATACCGCCGGTCAATATATTGCCTTTGCCAGAAGAATCAGGAACTCTTAATAACTGACTATATTGTCTACCAGACCAAGCTTTATCTGAATGATTACTGACTTTTTGATCAAGAGTTATTTCGTAACTGCCACGTTTTAAGGTAAATAATTTACTAATGACAAGGCCATTATGATCTGTCCACGTTAAAGGAATGGTTAGGCTATCTTGTCCAGGCTGCAAGGTATAATGGTCTTGTTCACCAGAGAAAACCGTATAATGATTAGGCGCTGCCGCTAAGCCACTGCCGGCAATCAAACCACTTTGTGCAACAAATAGCTTGTCTTCATTATTATCAAACAATCGTACCGGCGTAGTATTCACTTCAGCAGCATTCATGCCTACCATTCCGCGTAATTTATCAACAAGGTTGTTGGTTTTTTCTTCTGGGTAACTTAATAAATCTAGGTTAGTAATCGTGCCACCTTGTAAATCAATTTCAAGGGCAATGACATCTGTTTTAACCTTTATAGTTTTAGCAATCGGAGCCAAAGCATCAGGAATAGCGATAGCATTATGTCCAGCATTTTCCTTTTGCAGGCTTGTATCTGTTGATGCCAGGGGTAAATCTTCTTTAGCGGGCGCAGTAGGATTCACAATTGCAGCTACTTCTGGTTTTGGACCGTAGTCTATCTCCCAAGCTTGCCACAGCATAAATACCAGCATTGCAAAAGTAACGATCAGTATAAATCTTATATTATCCATTCTTTTTACCAAGTTTTTCTGGAACGATATCAATGCCGCCTTGATGAAAAGGATGACACTTTAATAATCTTTTGAGGGTGAGATAGGAGCCGACAATAGCACCATGAGACTTTAGTGCTTCTACCGAATAACTTGAACAGCTGGGATAAAAACGACAGTTTGAGCCTAGCATGGGACTTATAAAGTATTTATAACACTTTATTATTGCTATGAGCATGAAGCGCATCGAGATACCAATCTAAACCAATGTTTTTCCAGTGACTTTCTTAATAAATCGGCTGGGGCATCAATAGCTTCCTTGCGCGCCAATACAACGATATCTATCCCGCCCAAATTTTGTTGTTTTATTCTAAAGTTTTCCCTGACAGTTCGCTTAATCATATTTCTATGTACGGCTTTTTTTATATTTTTTTTGGCAATTGCCAATCCTAGCCGAGGATGATCGAAATCATTCTTTGTGGCTAATAAGGTAAAATAGGTATCACTCGATTTCACAGGATTAGCAAATACGTTTTTATATTCAGCTGGTTTTTTTAACCGTAACTGTGGAGGGAAGCTGAAACTGTTTTCCGTCACTCAGTATCAACTAAACTGTTAACTTAGCGCGGCCTTTAGCTCTGCGAGCATTTATAACATTTCGTCCGCCTACAGTCGCCATTCTTGCGCGAAATCCATGAGTTCTTGCACGTTTAATTTTACTGGGTTGGTATGTTCTTTTCATAATAATAAAGCCTTAGCAAATTGAGTGTTAACAAAAACACATAAAAAAGACTAGGGATGATAAAATAATCCTCATTAACTGTCAATTCTGCAGTGTATTATTTTATTACTGTATAGTAATACTCTAATCTTTAACACCTATTAAAATCATACCTAATTCAATGAATTCAATTTGGGATAACTGCCTTACTAAACTTGAAAATGAAGTCTCTAGTTCAGACTTTAGTACCTGGATACGGCCTTTACAAGCTATTGAAGCAGGCGGCAGATTAAAATTATTAGCGCCAAATCGATTTGTTTTAGATTGGGTAAAACAACATTTCTATGCAAAAATTGAAGAGTCGATACATGAGCTTTCGAATGGTACGGTAGAACTTAATCTTGAAATCGGCTCCAGAGCGCAGGCAGTCGCTAGCACCATAAATAGTCCTAAACAGACTGAAACCAAAAAGATTAGCCCTAACTTTCTTAACAAAGCCTTTACCTTTGAAAACTTTGTTGAAGGTAAATCTAATCAATTAGCGAGGGCAGCCTCTATTCAGGTCTCTGAAAATATAGGCAAAGCTTATAATCCATTACTTATTTATGGCAGCTCAGGTTTAGGTAAAACCCATATTATGCACGCTATTGGCAATGCGGTTTTACAGAAAAACCCCTCTGCGACTGTTGTTTATTTACATTCTGAAAAATTTGTTCAGGATATGGTGAGAGCCTTACAACAAAACTCTATTAATGCCTTTAAGGACTATTATCGTAGTATTGATGTTTTGTTAATCGATGATATTCAATTTTTTGCCGGCAAAGAGCGCTCCCAAGAAGAGTTTTTTCACACCTTTAATACTTTATTAGAAAAAAAACACCAAATCGTTTTAACCTGCGATAAATATCCAAAAGAAATAGTGGGCCTTGAAGATCGCTTAAAATCAAGATTTGGCTGTGGTCTACCCGTTTCTATAGAAGCACCCGACATGGAAACTAGAGCGGCTATTTTATTAAAAAAAGCGGCACAGGTTAATATTGCCCTGCCACAAGATGTTGCTTTTTTTATTGCTAAAAAAATCCCGTTTAATGTTCGTGATCTTGAAGGCGCCTTAAGACGCGTTATAGCCAATTCACAATTTACTGGGCGTGATATCACTATAGAATTTACCAAGGAAGCACTACACGACCTCATTACACTCAAAGACAAACTGGTTACCATAGAAAATATACAAAAAACAGTCGCGGAATATTATAAAATTCGTATCGTTGATTTATCCTCGAAAAATAGAAAACAAAATGTAACGCGCCCTAGACAAATGGCGATGTGTTTAGCTAGAGAATTAACCTCACATAGCTTTCCAGAAATTGGTGATAATTTTGGAGGACGTGATCACACTACCGTTATGAATGCTTGTAAAAAAATTAATTCATTAAAGGAATCTGATCATAAAATTACTGAAGATTACTCCAATTTATTAAGAACACTTTCTCCTTAAAGAATAAGAATGCCTTATAGACACCCGGCATTCTTATTCAAACTAGGAGTTTTGTCTGATGATATAGCAACGTTCTTGTCCAGATACAGAGTCTTCTCTGATAATATAGCAGCATTGTTTTCCAGATACTGGGCATTCTCTGATGATATAACAGCGCTCTTATTCAGACACAGAATCTTCTCTGATAATATAGCAGCATTCTTGGCCAGATACAGGACCTTCGCTGTTGATTTAGAAACGCCCTAAACCAAGCAAGGAATCTGTATTGTTAATCTAACAATACTGCCTTCCAATTATGAAAGATGGTCTCTCAATATAACAATCGTACTATAAAATAAGAGGGCTACCCAGCTCAGAATCAGAAGGCCGCCCAGCAAAACAAAAACAACTTCAATCAAAATAGAATTATTGCGTAGCAAACCTGAACAGCTTATGAAAAGGATTTGGGGGGCTTTCAAATAAGATCCATAGTGAAAACATCCTGCCATGCTGACGACTTATCTTGCCTTATTAAAATATCTATTAAATAGGCTAACCAAAGGCTTCAATCAGCTTGTAGCGCTTGAAGTATCGCCGAGGTATCTAAATGATCAGCCACCATATTAGTAAAACTCTGTATTTGCTGTTCTTTATATTCCGGATAATGATAGCCTTGATAATGAGGATTAATGGCTCTGAAATAGTCACCACGAAACACATCATCATCAAAAACACCGTGTACATGAGTTCCAGCATAATGGCTGCGCTGGTAAAATAAAGGGTATTTACCCGTACGACCATTATGAATTTCGTAGCCCTTAATCGCAGCGTAAGAAAATAACTGATAATTACCACTCTGAAGTATTTTGGGTGATTGATAAAGAACCATATCATCCATAAACTCTAATCCCGACTCAATAATAGCCATATCATTTTCTATCGCATCGGGATCATGTAAGCTTTGGGCAAACATTTGATAGCCTCCGCATATGCCAAATATAGGCTTATTAAACTGCTGTAATTCTGCAAATAAACCTTGCTGCTTTAGCCATTGTAAATCACTAATAACTGTTTTACTGCCCGGCAGCAATACCATATCAAAGTGGCTAAGATGACGATTAGTAGAAATCAATTCAACAAAAATTTCAGGATCGGCCATTAACACATCAAGATCATTGTAATTACTCAAGCCTGGATAAGCGATGACGGCAATACGTATTTTAATATCGTCCTGACGCTGCTGGTAATTCTTTAGCGACTGAGCATCTTCCATATCAATATTCAAGGCTTGAAATGGCAGCACACCTAAAACGGGCAAGCCAAAGCGCTCATTGATAATTTTTTCACCTTCCTCAAAGAAACGTATATCACCACGAAACTTGTTAATGATCACGCCGATCAAGTTACTGCGCATAACAGGATCCATTAAAGCCATAGTGCCATATATTGAGGCGAAAATACCTCCTCGTTCTATATCGGCCACCAAAATATTTTTAGTATTAAAGGTCGTCGCTATAAAAGAATTTGAAAGGTCTTTATCTAATAGATTTAATTCCACGGGTGAACCCGCACCTTCTGCAATAACAAGCTCATAATCCTGCTGCACCCGTGTAAAGGCTTGTTGAACCTGCAATTTTAAATGCTCAATCTCTTCAAAATAAGCAGCGTTGGTTAACTTTTTATGCTCTAAGCCATTAACGATGACTTGCATAGTACCGTCATCATGTGACTTCAATAACACTGGATTAAATAAATAACTGGGCGCTATTCTTGCCGCATCTGCCTGTAAACATTGTGCCCTAGATATTTCTCGGTCTTCATGAGTTACCGCAGAATTATTAGACACATTTTGTGCTTTAAAGGGCGCAACCTTGATGCCTTGGTCTGCAAAAATACGACATAAAGCCATTACAATCGTTGTTTTTCCAACATCTGATCCAGTACCAAAAACAGCTAATGATTTCATATAAATCCCTTAAATATTAATTTCTAGACAACTCTCTTGTCCAATAAACTCAAAGTCAAAATAAAGATAGGGCGTTACCACCTCTAAACTATCGACTAATTGACAAAAATCTTGAGTTTTTACTGTAAAATATACAAAACGCTTTGATAAATATCTTCACCATGATGTATTTATAAATTTATATATTCAACGTAAAGATAATTATCAACCAGACGCAACTTGTGTACCGAACTTGAATCGACTCGCAACTGAAATGAATTTTCCAACGGCAAATTTAAAGCATGTGCCAACAAGGCGCGAATAACACCTGCATGAGTAAAAACTAAAACCTGCTTCGCATCAATAGCTAATAAGTCCTTCCAAAAAGAAGTCGCACGCATATATAAATCTTCGAAATTTTCACCGTTAGGTGGTTTTGCAGTCACAATGTTATCTGTCCAATGCTGCAATACCTCAGCCTCAATTGCATCAAATTGCAAACCTTCCCAATCGCCAAAATTAAGCTCAAGTAAACGTTCTTCAGGAATCACGTTATCTGAAAATGTCTGCGCCAATTGCAAACAACGAGTTAATGGACTGCTAAAAACACTACAATCATCATCAAATTCCGGCAGTTTATTATGTAAACTAGCCATCTCATCTGCATAACTATCTGCCAAAAGCACATCAGTTTGACCATAACACAAGCCCAAATTATTAGCAGTTTGGGTATGACGAATTAAATAAATATCCATAAGGCACTCACGCTTAAATAAAAAAACTTCATAATTTGTTAGCTTGCGACTAAACAATCACCTGTATAACTTCCAGTTGATGATAAAAATAACTACCAAAAAACCTATTCACAAGCAACAATGAAACACACTCACCTGCCAACTAGCAGCAAATAAAAGTCGCATCTGGCAAAAGTCTATCATCGAGTATTTGTGTACCTGGAATTCGCGAACTGCGTTATTATCTATTAGTGAAAATATATTTATACTTACAGTATAAAATACCACCGTATAAATACCTATTTTACAGTTTAATTCAAACAGATGTTTGTATAGTATCGTTTAGAAATAATCATTTGTTATCGCCATCAATATAAGACCTTATCTCTGCCATGACTTCATCAAAAACAATATTAATTACAGGCTGTTCATCTGGTATTGGTTACAGCACGGCAATTGCATTAAAAAAGAGAGGTCATAAGGTAATTGCTACGGCAAGAAAAGCTAACGATGTTCTGCGTTTAACGCAAGAAGGATTTATAGCCTTGCACCTTGATTTAGCTGATAGCGATTCCATACAGCACGCTGTTAAACAAGCCATAGCATTAACTGATGGAAAAATTGATGCGCTTTTTAATAATGGTGCTTTTGGTCAAGTAGGTGCTATTGAAGATTTAAGCCGTGAGACCTTGAGATCTCAATTTGAAACTAATTTATTTGGTACCCATGAACTCACTAATTTACTATTGCCCTTAATGCGTAAACAAGGTCATGGACGTATCATCTATAATAGTTCGGTATTAGGTTTAGTCGCCATGCCTTATCGTGGAGCCTATAATGCCAGTAAGTTTGCCTTAGAAGGTTTGGCAGATACCTTACGCCAAGAACTTTTCGATATACCCGTCTCTATCTCATTGATAGAACCTGGGCCTATTGTAAGTGACTTTAGAAAAAACTCGTTTTTGCTTTATCAGAAAAATATAGATTATAAAAACAGTGATCATAAAGCGGCTTACGATAAGATGACTGACAGATTGCAAAAAGAAGGTGCTGCTGTAGCTTTTACCTTACCCGCAGAAGCAGTCGTCGCAAAAGTCATACATGCTTTGGAATCTAATCGACCAAAAACACGCTATTACGTATCATTCCCTACCTATTTATTTGCTATTCTAAAATATGTACTACCAACAACATGGTTAGATGCCCTCATTAGAAAGGTCTAACTTTTTTAGGCTAGCAAATTAATGTGGTACAGATGTGCGGCTTAAGCTTTAGTCCTTAGCCTTTTGTCTGCTCTTTAGAGAACCCTGTATAAAGTAAACGATTAAACTAAACCGCCCCGTCTTAAGCTGGTAGCCCTATTTTATACACAAACATCTTCTAGTAGGTTACTCAATCTAGCAAAATCATCCAGCGTTAGCACTTCAGCTCTTGATGTTGGATCTATGTTTAAATCGATAATAGCATTTTCATCTATGATTTTTTTTAATGAATTGCGCAAGGTTTTACGACGTTGTGAAAAAGCATGGGTAACCACAGTATTGAACTTAACCATATCATTGACTTGAACAGGTGGACTTTGATGCGGAACTAATCTAACAATAGCAGACATAACCTTAGGTGCAGGATCAAAGCTTTCTGGGGGTACATCAAATAATAATTCAGTGGCGCAATGATATTGCATCATGACACTCAGTCGACCATATTTTTTACTACCAGGCATTGCACAAATACGATCTACCACTTCTTTTTGCAACATAAAATGCATGTCTTCAATACATGAAGCATTATCTAATAAATGAAACATTAACGGCGTTGAAATGTTGTAGGGTAAATTGCCAATAATGCGTAGCTTTTCATTTTCAACGGCCAATGCAGAAAAATCAAATCTTAAAGCATCGCCACTGTGAATTTTTAAATCACTATGCTTAAACTTTTCTATAAGAATAGCGACCAAATCTCTATCTAATTCAACAACATCAAGACGTAAACCCATTTTCGATAATGGCTCAGTTAATGCGCCTTGCCCAGGTCCAATTTCAACCCAATGTTGGTCAGGCTTGGCTTGTAGGCTAGAAAGTATATTGTAAATAATATTATGGTCATGCAAAAAATTTTGACCAAAGCGTTTACGAGGAGTGTGTGTCATATTAGCGTGAATTATGTGTTGACATTGTTAATGCAGTTTGTAAGGCAAACTGAAGACTTCCGATGTTAGCATGACCGGTACCAGCAAGATCTAGCGCTGTACCATGATCTACTGAGGTACGTATTATCGGAAGTCCTAGTGTAATGTTAACCGCCTGTCCAAAACCTTGGTACTTAAGGACGGGTAAACCTTGATCATGATACATCGCCAACACCACATCCGCAGCATCCAAATATTTTTGGGTAAAAATAGTGTCTGCAGGAAGTGGACCTAATAAATCCATACCTTGTTGACGTAACTCTTCAATGACAGGCGTTATTATATCGATTTCTTCACGCCCCAAATAGCCATTTTCACCCGCATGTGGATTAAGACCGCATATTAGTATTCTTGGTTGTTTAATATTAAATCGGGTCTTCAAATCATGATGTAAGATCTTAATGACAGATGCTAAACTAGTACAAGTTATCGCAGAACTGACATCCTTTAGAGGCAGATGTGTTGTTACTAAGGCTACACGTAAACCCTCTGTTGCCAACATCATAACTGGATAGCCACCAGTAATCTCTGCTATATATTCAGTATGTCCTGTAAATGAAAAACCAGCCTCATTAATACTACTCTTCTGCACTGGACCTGTAACCATCGCAGAAAAAAGTCCTTTTATACAGCCAGTAGCGGCAAGTTCAATAGTTTTTAATACATAACCACTATTTAAGCTATTAATCTGTCCACAGACTATTTTTTCTGCAAGCTCTATGGGTAGTACAGTCAAATGCCCAGCTAGTTGTGCTACTGATGGTAAATCTGGGTTAAATTCATTTAACATAATCGGCAAGCCTAATATTTCAGCTCTTTGCCTTAGCATGTCAGGATTTGCTATAACAACAAGCTGACAAGGTAGGTTTTGCTGTGCTAATTTAATACATAGATCAGGCCCTATTCCAGCAGGTTCACCTGGGGTTAAAGCAATGCGGTGTATTATATTTTTGGCCATTCTCATTGAACTCTATAAAAGCACGTTTGTTTAGTATAACTTTTTGTAATATTAAAAATCAAAAGCAAAAAAAAACCCAAGCATTGCTACTTGGGTTTTAATATTAAGAGCTTGGCAATTCCCTACTTTCGCATGGCAAACTGCCACACTATCATCGGCGCTAAACGGTTTCACTTCCGAGTTCGAGATGGGATCGG
>CAMDNJ010000088.1 GCA_945902915.1 Crenothrix polyspora
GATGCGTAATATCAACGACTATATAATTAATTTCTATAATAGTCAGCGATTACATTCTACATTGGGATATGTTTCGCCCAATAACTATGAAGCCAATATGGCTATGAAACAACCTATCTCTGTGTCTTAAAAAACTTGACCACTACACAGATACTAGGCTTAATTTTCACCCTTCGCCCTTTGTCGGCGTTTTGGAGAGCCCTGTCTAAAAGTGAAGGATTAAGCTAGTGTCCCGTCTTAAATTGGTAGCCCAAATTATACTTAAAATTCCTACTTATATGAAAAATACAAACTAAGATTACGCTATTCATCAGTAAAGTATTAGGTATTTCGATATAAGTTAAGAAAGCCAGTCATTTTTATGCACTTAACTTTTTCCAGGTAACATACCAACTGAACCCGGTTTTATACGTTTGCACGCGACAACAATGTCTTCCAGATGACATTGACTTTTGCTTTGATCAGAACTGCATGGTGTACAAACTGATTTGCCTAGATCTTTCACTTGCTCAACATGCCAGCCATAACCTTGCGACTGACAGAATAATTTAGTATATCTTGAAATATTATAAGGTTTTGATGCCGTAGTTATGGCCGCATCTTTTGCTTCACATCCTACTGAAGGAAGTGAGTTAGCCATAAGATCCCGATAAATAAATTCCGAGGCCAATACGGTTTCTGATAAAAAAAATAAAACTAGCCACAGATATATTGAATTGATTTTCATACTGTTTCCTGCTTCGTCATTAAGTTGAGTTGATTAGTTTAAAACTCGAATATTCATAAGTGCCTTTTCTTCTTGTAGTTGTTGTTTTATCGGTGAAAACTTTTCCTGTTCACTTTTTTTAACCATGGCAATCACAAGCAACAACGTTAATATTGTGCCGCCAACATATAGCCAAAATTTATCTTTTGTTTGAGTATCGTTGTCCATTTCCTATACCTTCTGTTTTAAATAATAAAAGAAGCTGAGCATCCAAGCGTTAAAGCTAAAAAGATCAATAGAATGTTTGATTTTTTCATGAGTAACTTCCAGCTAATGATTTTGATTCACTATAATAGTGAATCGCTATATTATTACTTTAGTTTTATATTAGCAATTAAATATATGAAGTGTGTCAAAGATGAATTAGGAGTAAAAATTAAGCGCATATTTAAAAACTTAAATATGCATAAGATTTGCTAAAGTTGAACTTTATGGGTGAAATTTTAATGACGGTGAAAAAGAAGAAATAGGCTTTTAAAGCAATAGCTTATTAATCGCCTCATAAGTTCTCGCTGAGTTAATTAACCATCCAGCACTAAAACTGGGATTCCGCTTGCGCTACATCCTAGCAATCGGGGCGTTACTGGTCGCAGAGTAAAATACATTAACTCTCTGCGCTGGCAAGGCTTTTAATATTATTTGTCCCGTAAGCTTTGCACTTTTTTCATTTCGGATGCCAAGTAATTCAAGCTTATTTCATGTGATGACTTATGCAACGATTAATACTTACAATTTATTAGAAATACTGCATTGCTTACAGCATGTGATTAGTAAGTTAATTAATCAACAGGCAAAAAAAATGCGGCTAGGTAGCCGCATTGAAGAGAAGGATATAACACTCTGAATTCCTAGGGAAGTTTGCATCTCAAGAGTTATAGCTATTTTACCGAGATCAATAAATAAATGGAATGTGGCATATTGTCGCAGTGTTTGTCTTTAAAAAGCCTTGTAAAATCAAAGACAAAAAAAATGCGGCTAAGTAGCCGCATTAAAGAAGGATATAAAACTCTGAATTCCGAGGAGGAAGATTGCATCTCAAGAGTTGCAACTATATTAACGATATCAAGGAATAAAGGAAATGTGGCATATTGTCGCAGTGATAGCCTTTGTAAAAATTCCTGCGCTTTAGCACGCGCCGAAATGAGCAACGGCAATTATCAAACATTGATGAATGAAGCATTAAAGCAAATTGCCCAAGGCGTCACCTTGTCTGATGTTGTTCGGGAAACAATGCGTGAAGAATTGCATAGCCATCTATAGTGTCAGTTTTTTTAAGCCCTACCAGTCTAAAAACTAAGCCAGGTAAGGTGTGCTCACCGCTCAATCGTCAACAAGTGGTGTGCAAACAATAAAGCTGTTTGCACACCCTACATGACTGTAATGCTTCAAGCGAATTTTTTCTCTGACTTGATCGAGTAATTTAGGCGCTGGGACAGGTGAACTTAAATGCTGATCGGGGTTTGCAACCCCGACCGGAACGTTTAGATGCATCGATAACTTCTAAACGTAAGTAACGGGGTTATAAACCCCGTCACGCTTTGGAGCATTGAAAAACCGTCAGTCTTGCATTTGAACTTGCAATAATGTAATGCATGTCATCAAAATTTAATATTAATGTCAATTAAGCCTGTTAAAGTTAAAAATTACCCTATCATGCCTATCGTTATCCAGCAAAAATAATAGTCGCAACAACTACAGCCATTGCCGCAACTGCTTTGTGAAGGAAAAACTAACTTAAGACTGTATTCATATTTTGAATAGCAAGTAGCCTCGATGAAACGCAGTGGAATCGAGGAAGTCTGAGTGCTGTAAAACCTCGATTCCGTTTTACTTCATCGAGGCTACAAGCGGGACGGGGTTTGTAACCCCGTCCGGCATCACTTAGCAAGTAGCCTCGATGAAACGCAGTAAAATCGAGGAATTCGGAGCGCTGTATAACCTCGATTCAGCCTTGCTTCATCGATACTACGGACTGATGAGGTCAATAAATCACCCAATACACCGAATACTCAGAGTCGCTCGTAGTTTTCCATCGGCGGTTATTAGAGGATTCTGATTGGCAAGTATTTGGCGTAATTCGGTAACCTTAACTGGGTTTAGATAGGCTTTTTTTGCGGCATAAATCTCTGACGACAAAAAGCTTGCAATTAAGTAACTCAGGAATATACTGGTAACCAGTATTTTTTAAGCTGTGGGTGGTAAGTGATATTTGAATGGGATGCTAATAAAAACGAGCTTAACCTACAAAAACATGGCATAGATTTTTCAACGGCTATTGATGTGTTTGATGACCCAAATCGTCTTGAAGAAGATAGTACAGAGCCTGAGCATGGCGAGACTCGCTTAAGAACGATGGGTTTGGTGGGTTCTTCTTTGTTAGTGCTTACGGTTATTTATACCGATAGAGGCGAAAACAAAAGGATTATTTCAGCGCGTCGAGCAAGTAAGGCTGAAAGACTCAGGTATATGAATTTTATTCATTAAATCCATAAGAATGATAGGTAATAAACTAATGACTATAACAGTTGAACGCAAAAACGGCATTACGGCCCAGGTTATGGAAGATGGCACTTTGAGACCTATTGCGGATAAAACCGATTGGACTAGGTTAAACGCCTTAACTGAAACTGAGATTGAGGCGGCAGCTGGGGCAGATTTAGATAACCCATTGTTAACCGAAACGGAATTGAAGACGTTTCGACCCGTGCCTAATCCAAAAGAAATTCGTAAACGCTTACACATGACGCAACAGCAATTTGCTGAACAATTTGAGTTGCCATTAGGTACGCTTAGGGATTGGGAGCAGGGTACTCGGGAGCCTGATAGTGCGGCAAAATCGTATTTACGTGTGATTGCTAAGAACCCGCAAGGGGTTATTCAGGCGCTTAATTCTTAATAGCCAATCTGTAGCCTCGATTCCGCTTTGCTTCTTCGAGGCTACGGACTTATAAAGTCATCGCTATGGGTTTTGCTGAGCTCTTATCCAATAAAGGTAAGGCTGATATCGCTTCGCGTAACTTGGCTTCCCAGCTCCGCCTTAGGAGTAATAGGTAGTCGTTATCATCATCAAAGCAGTAATATTCATCTAGGCTAAAGCTGTCTTTACGATAAATGAGTAATTCTACTGGCGCACCAACACTGGCATTACTGCGGATGGTCGAGTCCATAGACACCAAGCAGCAGCGTGCGGCTTCATCAATTGGGGTGTTTAGTTTAAGAAATCGATCGAGTATAGGTTTGCCGTATTTGCTTTCGCCAATTTGTAAAAAAGGTGTGTTGGCTGAACTGGTTATACTATTACCTTCTGCATAAACCATGTAGGCCGCATGAGGCTCAGTGCCGATTTGACCGGCTAGAATAAAGCTGGCAGAGGCATTAAAGGCCGATTGTCCTTTACCACCGGTGTGTTGTTTTTGTTTATTAACACTAACATGACCTAAATATTCGGCGGCTTCAAACAAGCTTTCTACATTGTTTAAGTTGATAGGCGCATTTTTAAGCTTATCGCGGTGTAATTGCTCTAAAACGGCCTGCGTGGTTGCCAGATTTCCGGCGCAGAGTAAGACTATTTTACGATCACTGTGGGTCTCAAAGGCGTGCATTTTGCCGTGGGTGCTGACATTATCAATACCGGCATTGGTTCGTGAATCAGAGACTAGAATCAGTCCTTCGTTTATAGACGCTGCAATACAATAAGTCATGATGAATGGGGATGTTATAAAGTGTTAAGGGGCGAATTATCCAGTAAATCAACACGAACGTCCATGTTGCTGAGTAGGCAGCCAGAACCAAATTGGTGAAAGATGGAGACATCTGCAGCATCACGGCCATAGGCAATAACAACTCTGCCGCCTTGCAGATCTACTTGTGTAGGGTCAAAAATATACCAGCGCCCGCCAATAAAAGCTTCAAACCAAGCATGTAAGTCCATAGGTTGTAGTTTATATAAATAACCGACAACTAATCTTGCTGGGATGCTAATACTGCGGCACAGCGCTATGGCAACATGCGCTAAATCTCTGCAAACACCCTGGCCTATATGATGAATTTCTACGGCGGATAAGGGGAATTCACTACAGCCCGGCACATAGTGAATAGTCTGTTTAACCCAGTCTGAAATGGCTAGTACTTGATCGTAGCCAAGACATGCAGTGGCCGTTATGGTTCTGGCAAGATTACCAAAACGATCAGATTCGCAATAGCGACTGGGCAATAAAAAGGGCAGTACTTTATTAGGCAGTTGTTGTATTTCTATAAAGTGAGCCTTGGGGTTTATTTCAACATAATCGTTAACGATGACGTCAGCTGAGCTATAGATAAACAAATCACCGGTCGGCGCTAACAAGCGCTGACAAGCATTGCCAAAATTGTCGGTGCTTTCTAGTGTGGTCAATAAAGGCTTAATAGTAAAAACTTCACGATTTATCCATTGCTGACTGCCTCGGTAAGGTCGCAGTATTAAAATTAATACGCTAGGTTCTAAAATTTGGAAACGTAGCTGACAACTAACTCTTAATTTCATCTGGAATCGTGTTTAATTTGTGTTAAATATCGTGGGGCTATTTTTAAACACCAATAGCTGAAATTTCATGGTAAGCATGGTTTAACCATATTTTCATACGTTGTCTTTCTAACAAGCCTAAGGGATAAGAGCTTTCTATGTCTTTGTTTTTCGCCGCCCAAAAACTATAACTATTACTGTCAACTTTAGTCATGACAGGCGCATGTAGACGTTTTAAAGTCATGACTTTGGCATCGAAAGCCAGCGCCCTATCTTTAACGCCAGAATGTTCTAGGATATTAAATTGCTCATCGCGCACTTGGTTTTGCACTAGCACGTAATTAAGTTGTGTACCGAATTGACTGAGTAATTTATCCAATAAATCTACGCAATCTTTTCCAGAATCCATAACATTCCAGTAACAGATAGTAATGCCCAGTTCTTCGGCCAAGTCTAATACGCCTGAGTCGTCTAGCCAACGCGCCAAGGGCTGATGGGTTTGGGCAGCAAGATCAACCAGTATGCGTTGCTCCGGTTGTGCGTTCGCCGTTTCTATAATCGCATCTAGGCTTTCATAGTCATCGATAATCGTAGCGGCAGCATAGTCGCTATAAAAACGCAGTAAGGAGCCATGAGATTTATCGGTATCAAAACCGATAAAAGGTAGCTCATGATCAATCATATATTGTGCTAATAAACGAGCAAGCACCGATTTACCGACACCGCCTTTTTCTCCGCCTACAAAATGAATAGTACTCATAAGACTCCGTATAGTTGAAATGTTAGTTGCAAAATTAATGGTCGTGTTTGGAGTAAAACTGCTTTAGCTGTTTTATAAACGGGTGTTACACAGCCATTCAACTGTTTATATAAAAACAAATAATGAGGTCGCTATCGCGACGATATTTGTATCGGGTTTTCGCACCCGAAGGCGAGATACTTTCTTTTGCGCAGCCTTTAGAAAGTATCCAAAGAAAAGGCGGCTCGATTGCAGCTCGATCTGCGCTCCTCGGTTTTTTCGGGGGTCGGTAGAGAGGGCTTCCTGCCCTCCTACCGACGCGCGGCATCCATGCCGCGCCCCTTCGGGCTAATCCCAACAAAACCTGCGGTGCTAGTCGCGGCAAACGAGACTAAAACGACGTTACTGCGTAACGTCAGTTATAAAGCAATAGCTGAAGCTCAGCACTCCACTCCACGACTTATTCCAGCCTCAACACATCCACTGACACCGATAGCGTATGCTGACCACCACCGAAAGCAATGCCTTTAAGAGGTGTTACATCGGCATAATCACGTCCCCAAGCTAGCGTGATATGTTGATCTAAGGGTACGGTATTGTTAGTAGGATCAAAGTCTAACCAACCGATGCGTGGACTATAAACTGAAAACCAAGCATGTGATGCGTCTGCGCCTACTAGTCGCCGTTTACCAGGTTCTGCTAAGGTTTCTACATAACCACTGACATAACGCGCGGCAAGCCCATAAGCCCGTAAGCAAGCAATGGCTAAATGTGCAAAATCTTGACAGACGCCTCGACGAAAATGCAACACCTCTGAAAGCGGTGTGGCAATGGTGGTAAAGTTTGGGTCATAGGTAAAGTCCTTGTAGATGCGCGTCATTAAGTCGTGGACAACTTCCAGCAAGGGGCGATTAGGCTGAAATGAGCTGCACGCATAATCGGCTAGTTCTGGTGAGCTTGCCACCATCGGTGAATCTAATAAATATTGCTGAGCATCAAAAAAGTCTGGGGCATGATCTTGGTGCTGCACTTGGCTTTGACTTTGACCTTGACCTTGTTGACTTTGGGCTTGCGCTTGCATCGGTGGCATCGGTTCTTGTAATAAATCTCGGACTTGTTCCCAACTCATTTGCTCAAATAAACCTAATTGGTTTTGTTTTGGAAAGAGCGTGACGTCACTGATGACCGTCAGGCTTAAGTGCGTGTGGGCTTGTTGAATAGCAAAATAAGCAACACGATTACCGAAAAAATCTAGGCGCTCACGAAAGTCTGAGGGTGAGGGCGTTATGTCAAAGCGACTGCTATCGCAGTATTGACGCCCAAAATTACGCGGTTGTAAGCGGGCTTCATTCTGGCATAAACCGACTGCTTGGCTGTAGTGATACTCGGTAGTGTGGGTTATTTTGTATTTCACAGTTCGTCCTCAGAAGTATTGGCTACCATCAGTTGTGAGCTTTGAGCATGACTGAAATAAGCTTCTGCAAGCACATCGGCAAATCGCCATAATAAATCCGTGGTATTAGCGAGTAATTGATCGAGTGCCGTGTAGATGCCGTCATTTTCATTAAGCTGTGATAATTCAGTGATATTGCAAAGACGTAAATCTGTATAGGCTTTGAGCAGTAAGCGACTCTCTTCACTCAACTGACTCTTTGCAGTTGTTCGCGGTAACTCGTTTACATGGTTTGATAATTGATGCAGTTGATAAGCGACTGAGCGAGGATGAGTTTCATCGAGTAGCAATAAGGTAAGCACCATCGGTAATTGAATGAAGGCACGATAGCGACGCTGATAAATGCTTAAACTGTCGGTAGTGACTAAGACGGCTTCTAGTATTTGATTTTGTAAGGCTACTGGGTGACGCAAAGCGACGGTTGAGCGTAGTAAGGCAATGAGTTTTAAGGCGCGTTCTAGCCTACGTCCACTATCAAGCATTAACCAAGCCGCTTCACGGGTCATATTTTCACTGGTTAAACCACTAAAAGCGACTAAGCCGGTTATTAAATCATCCAGCGCTTTGGGTAATTGCTCGAGTCTCAGATCTTGATTATGAATGATGCGTTGTTGCCAGCGCCGATGAATATTATCGACACTGCGCCAAGTATCTTGTGACCATAAGTCACGACTGCTAAAGGCCGCTTGCACAAATGATTGAATACTGGCCGATAAAGAACCTTTACGATGACTGTCTTTAATCAGCGACAGCAATTCTTCATGGGGTGCTTTTAGACGATGAGCCCCGCCTTTAATAAAACCAGGGTAAGTGACGGTCACTTGGGTCAGTGCTCGCAGAAATACCTTGAGACATTCATTATCCAGCGGATCTTTAAATTCTAGTGATTCGCGTTGTTTGCTTAAGATAGTGCGTAATAATCGAGTCGTTGCTTCTATGCGTTCAAGATGTCGCCCCACCCAAAATAAATTATCGGCTGAGCGACTGGTTAACGGTTCGATGATGGCATCAATTAATTGGTTACCTTGAGGCTGTATCCACAAACTGACGGGTTTATCAGGTTCTGAGGCTAAGACCCAGGTATCTTTACTGATGCCGCCCGCCTGATTGGAGACAATAAAGTTATCTTTTTGGTAAGCAACCCGGGTCAGACCCCCAGGCATCACCACATAATCATGGTCGCTGGCGACTACAAAGTTTCGTAATATGGCGTTTCTAGGTTCAACCTGGTTGTCTACGAAGGCCGGTAAGGTAGAAAAACTAGCCTGTTCTTGGCCAATAAAGCTATAGGGTTTGGCGATGATTTGGCGGCGCAATTGTTCTTTTTCTTGATGACTTAATAAGCCACCAAATACCGCATGATTACCTAGGCTACGATTGATAGGTTTTATGACTAAGTTATCTAAATTTTGTAGCACAAAGTCACGCTCGAGGCCTTGCCCACACCACCAGGTTGCTACTGATGATAATTTTAGATCTTCATTTAAAAAATAACGCGATAATTGAGGTAAAAAGGCTAAGAGGCCGGGGTTTTCTAAAATACTACTGCCCAAAGGATTTGCGATGGCAACATTACCGCGCCTGACGGCTTCTAGTAAGCCCGCTACGCCTAGTTGTGAGCTGCTACGTAATTCGAGTGGATCGCAAAAAGAGTCGTCAACGCGCCGTAAAATAACATCGACTGCTTGTAGTCCTGCCAATGATTTTAGCCAGACCTTGCCATCACGTACCGTTAAATCTCCGCCTTGAGCCAGAGTAAAGCCTAATTGAGCGGCTAAATAAGCGTGCTCGAAATAAGTTTCATTAAGTGGCCCTGGTGTGAGTATGACGATGCGAGGATCTTCTTTGCCATGCGGCGCAATCTCAACCAAACCCTTACGTAGTGATTTAAAAAAACCAGATAAGCGCAGTACGTGGGTTTCACGAAAAATATCAGGAAAAACGCGTCGCATGACGGTACGATTTTCTAAGGCATAACCTGAGCCTGAGGGTGCTTGGGTGCGATCATCTAAGACCCACATACGCCCGTTGGGGCCGCGCGCAAGATTGGCTGAATATAAAGTCAGTAGTCGTTTTTGCTGCTGAAGTGTACCGACACAAGGATGTAAAAAGCCTTCATGGCCAAAAATAAGCTCAGCCGGCAATAAGCCTTTCTTTAAAAGTGTTTGTTTGCCGTAAATATCTTTAAGGATTAAATCAAGCAATTCGGCGCGTTGCTTAAGACCCGCTTCGATAACCGTCCATTCCTCACTGCTGATGAGTAAAGGAACAGGGTCTAGTTTCCAAGGCCGAGTCAGGTTTTGGTCATCACCATAGACATTATAAGTGACACCATTTTCACGTAATAAGCGTTGAGCTTCCCTGCGCCGTAACTCCAGATTTTCACTACCCATACCGTCCAATGCTTCCATAAGGCTCTGCCAATAAGGCAGGACTTTATTTTCAGCCGCATACATTTCATCATGGTTGCTAAGTTGCGTCTCGTAATATTGCCTACTTAACTGATGATCTGGGATTTGTGTGTTGTTCGGCACGCGTTGTTCTCATCGTCAGTAAAGTAGGTTGGGTTAACAGCTTTACCGTTAACCCAGCATTGAGCTTTAAGATAGGGCTCTTCTACGTGCAGACAAAGGGCGAAGGGCGAAAGGTTAAGCTTAGTATCTGTCATGCCCTATGTTGCTAGTCTCCTAGGTTTAATCTTTCGCCTTGAGCCTTTCGTCTGGGCTGAAACTGTTCCGCTTTAAGTTAGTAGCCCGAAAAGCATGCCGTCCAAGCTACTGCACTTATACCCGTTGTTTAATATC
>CAMDNJ010000089.1 GCA_945902915.1 Crenothrix polyspora
CAGTTGAACAAAGGTACTGTCAACAGCATCAGCTCGGCAGAATTCGTTAATATGGGCCATGCGCCGACCTTCTCCGATAATCTGGTACAGGTGGAAATGATAGCTTGACTTATCTATGACAGGTGGGGTGACAGCTTTATCGTCGCCCGACATTAGGCATTCAATATACGCCATTGTCGGGCACGAAAAGCAGGTGCCCGACCTACAACCTATAACGCTATTTATATTGCCCCGTCTTAAGTTGGTAGTCTGAGTTTCTAAGCGAGCACCCTAAATTGTTTTATATGTTATTTGACAAGGATACAATTCGTAAAAAGTTAATTAAAATTTCAATATAAATGTCAGCTTTACTAGGATACTTATAAAAAACCACAGTTATGAACGTTCAAATTTATATGGCCGGTTATGGCCTCCAGTTGACATTTAGCTTTAACCGACATTCCGAAACAATGATTACACGAATCCAAATAAGAATAATAAATTACCTAACTATCAAGCCTCTTTAATTTTAAAGCTATGTACCCAGACTAAACTCTCGGCCTTCCATTCCATGCCGGCATGCATTCTTAAAATGATGTCTTTATACATTTCAAGATTAGGATAACCTTCTGCTTTGGCGTGTTCATCGGTCATTTCCCCTAAGCTTTGACGCTCTAAGCTAGTCACTTCAAAAGCCACGCCTTCCAAGTCAAAGACTTCACCGGGAAAACCATAGATACCATCACGGCGTTGTTGGGTTTTTGTGCCGGCTTTTGCGGCAGCGACTAATTTAGGATGGGTAACTAAACGTTCTATTGAACACGTTCTTTCAGGATAGCTTGTCATGATGGATACCGGCTAGATTTTAAAAGGACTATTGTACACCTACTGGCAACAAGTCCCCTAAAGCCAAAAGCGCTAAGTTATTTAAGCTTGAAGCCTCAAGTAACTGAATAGCTAGGTAATGAGTTCCCTCTTTGGAAAAGAAGTGCTAGGGGAGATTTTAGCGGTATAAGTTGGATTGCATGTTTTTCGCAACCCAACCTACTCGGCAACAATGTTGGGTTAACGATAGAACCGTTAGCCCAAGCTACTGTAATATCTAAACAAGCGCTTTGGCCCTTGTTAAGTGGGTAGCCGAAAAAGATAAGCTAGATGATTTAAGCCTAACGCAAAAAGCGTCCACCACTAATATCAATCAGGGCACCATTAATATGAGAAGACATGTCGCTGGCTAAAAAATGTACAGTGCTGGCGACTTCTTCAGCATAGGTATTACGTCCTAAGGGTGTTTGCTTACGGTAGTTTTCCATCATTTCTGGCGTAGAATGTATCTCATGATGCAGGGTTTCTACGGTACCGGGCATGACTGAGTTGGTGCGCACATAGGGCGCTAGTTCTTTGGCTAAGGTATGAGTAAACACCATCAAGCCACCTTTTGCCGCCGCATAAGCCCCACCACCATTAGCGCCCCCAGTTTGTACGGAAAGTGACAGTATATTAACGATACGTCCACTACCGCTGGCACGTAGATGTGGAATCGCACGCTTTGTCACTAGAAAAGCACTGGTGAGATTAATATCTAAGGATTTATTCCAATTTTCTAAGGTGCAATCTTCAATCTTGGCGCGCTTCACTAAACCACCGCTATTATTAACGACGATATCTAAGCGACCTGTAGCCTCGACTAACTTATCAACCATTGCGTTAGCTGCGCTTTCATTAGATAAATCAGCGGGTAACAGCACGGCTTTAATATCTAAAGCCGTTAATTCCTCAAGGAGTTGATGCGCGCTGTCTGCACTAGAATAATAGTGCAAACCAATGGTTGCACCGGCATTGCCTAAAGCCAGTGCCACAGCGCGACCTATGCCGACACCCGCACCGCTAATCAGGGCTACTTTACCGCTTAGATTTAATGACTGTTCGGGTATCATGTCAAACTCCTCAAGGTGGTTTTATAGCTGTTTAACTTTTTCTAAGATCTCTTCGGCATGGCCTTCATGATTAACGCCATAAGCGACTTCTGTCAAAACGCCTAGCTTATTAATGATGAAAGTTGATCGTAAAATGGCCATACTCTTAACGCCATTTCTGTCTTTTTCTCGCCAAACATCATAGCTCTCACAAAGCTCGCCCTCAGTATCAGCTAACAACATCACCTTGAGTGCATATTTGTTAATGAAATCAACATGGCTTTCACAAGAATCTTTGCTGACGCCGATCACGACGGTATCGTATTGATTAAATTCTTCAGCAAGTCGAGTAAAGTCATTCGCTTCGATTGTGCAGCCTGGCGTATCATCTTTAGGGTAAAAATATAAGACCACGTTTTTCTTATTGCTAAAGTCCGATAAATTAACCAACTGATTATGTTGGTCTTTTACGCTAAACTGTGGAGCTAACTGTTGAACTTCTAACATGATAATCACCTTATTAATGAGTAACTGATTGATAGTTATTTGAAAATATTTCAGCGTCCATCATAATCAGCTATCAGCGTAAAGTCCAGAACAGTATTATTTCTTCATAACAAAGCTAAATTGGTCTATATTTTCTATAGATTTCGACTCATTCCAACTACGCTTTATCTACCAAAATGATATATACTCTTGCGTTAATAACTATTTATTCTTCAATGACATTACAATTTAATGGCACTATTAAGTTGATTATAGGTCAACACCTGCAGCAATAAATTTTATCGGATTTAATAAGAATAAAGATTATGGAGAAACTGATATGAAAGTTCGTTCAGCCGACAGGCCATCAGATTGTGCTTTTCAACTACACTGGATTTCCGAGGCCGCTTATTATAAAGCGCTGAACAGGGGATTTGAGTCTGGAAAGAAAATAGATGACTGGCTTTTTGCAGAACATGACTTTTTTAACATGTTGATTATGCGCTACCTCACTATTAGTACTGAAGATGGTGGCATGAGTATTAAAGGTCTGCGACGTTTAGCAAAATCGATAGGTGTTGAAAACTCAGAAACCTTCACCCAAAAAGATGAATTGATTCGTGCCATTCAAATCATCATGCATCATGAGTCTTGCTTCAATAATCATTTATCCAACCATTGTCATCCTAACGAATTTTGTTTATGGCGAGCAGAATGCAATAAAATGATTGCTCAGTGGCATATCTAAGCTTTTATTATCGCCAAAGACTAATAAGCAGATTATTCAGTGGTATTGGCAATAATTTTATGTATCCGTTTAGAGCTTATCGCGATAATAATCAAAATAAACGGAATAGATAAACCTTCAACCAGCTCAGGTTTTATCTTCCAGCCCAGCGCATGCAAGGTCTCGGCTATTTTACCTGCAAGACTAGCCGCATAATAAGTAATCGCAACCATTGAGATACCTTCAACCATCTGTTGCATTCTCAGTTGCATTTTTGCCCGTAAAGCCATTGAGGTCAGCAAGCTTTGATTTTGACGTTCAATAATTATATCAACACGCGTGCGTAATAACTGACTGGCGTTGCTAACTCGTTCCGATAATAGGGTAAAGCGATACGACAGCGACTCACAGGTATTAATAGCAGGCTCAAGTCTACGTTTAATAAACTCACCTATAGTTTGTATACCCTGAATTCGTACTTCTCTTAAATCCGTGACGCGCTGCTCAACGAGTTGATAATAAGCACTGGCAGCCGCAAAACGAAAGTGATTGCTAGAGATATGATTTTCAACTTCAGCCGCTAAGGTTGTTAACTCATCCAGCAATTCTGCATCATTATGCTCAGGCAGGGTCATGGCATTAGTGATGGTATAAAGTTGTCGATCAGATTTATTTAAAGCCGGATTGAGTTTACGTGCCACCGGAAAAGCCATCAAAGCCATTACTCTATAAACTTCAATTTCAAACAAGCGTTGTAATAAACGCCCTGCTTGTTCGGCACGCAAGCCATGATTAATAATGAAGAAGCGACTAAAGCCATCAACATGGATACGAAAATCTGTAAATACCGAGGCCGCCCCACCGGTTACCTTAGAGCCAATAATGGGGTTTCCGGCAAAATAACTCGATAATGAGGCTAAATCGACATCCTCTTCTTGATAATTAATATCAGCGGGACAGGCAACGATAGCATGAGTGGCAACTATGACTTGTCCAGTTAATTGCGACAACCAATCTACAGGAACTTTTTTTAATGCCGAGTCGGCAAAAGGATCTTCTGGCGTATCATGTACATAAAAACTATAAGTACTAAACTCACCATGTTGTTCCCAGCGGATTTGAAAAGAATGTAAATTGGTGCTGAAGTGATCCGCATCTTTTGCTGGTGGTGTAACGCCGAATCGTTCACAAAGTAAAATTAAGTGCTGACGCTCCTGAAGTTTTTCCTCGCTAGTAAGCAATAAGGCCAAATGACTCGTTCTAACCGGTAAGTTAAGATTAAACGGCGCTCTGGCATGAACTTCATTATGAAGCACAAAACGTTGTGGATGATTTTTAGGAATAGGATATAAAGTGGTCACTGGTGTTTTATCAGCTTAATTAAGATCGCTATAATTTAACTTAAAAATAGTAAGCTAGCTTGATTAAATGACTCGAATATTGAAATAGGCGTCTGGTGAAACAATCTTGCTAAGTTATAAAATGTTTATTAATCATTTCATTTAAGTTTCTATAGGTCGGGTTAGCGATAGCGTAACCCGACTTAATAGCATATAAAATATCGGGTTACGTTACGCTAACCCGACCTAGGTGTTTTATTGCTCGTTGTGCAACAAGCATAGCTCTATCAGTAATGATGCGCTTCACTATGGTTCAGCACATCCTATTAAATTATGGGGGTTTATTTTTTAAGCCACATGGGTGTGCAAACAGCTATATCGTTTACCCACCCGACTACATGACATATTTAAAAAGGGCGGTGTAATACACCCCTACTGGACATCACCACAATGTTATCGATCCTGTATGGTAACGATTCGTAAACTAATACAAACCCAACTGCAACTGGGCAACTTCTGACATCATTTCTCGTGACCAAGGTGGATCAAGCACCACTTCAACATCAACACTAGCAACGCCCGGCAATGCACGTATACATTTTTCTACGTCGCCTTGAATAACGGGTCCCATACCGCAGCCTGGGGCCGTCAGCGTCATCATGACCCGAACAGAATTACTGTGCTCATCTATCTCTTTTACATTACAGTAATAAACTAGACCAAGGTCGACAATATTCACGGGGATTTCTGGGTCATAAACCGTTTTCATAACTTCCCAGCAATTCTTCTCGACAGCTTCAGCGCTAGTTTCAGACACCAAGGTTTGTAGTTGATGCGCTTCCATCCCTAAGGCATCAGCATCGGCGCCAGCAATCCGCACCATATGACCGTATTCAGTGACAACTGTATAATTATTACCCAGAGCCTGATGCAAAGTGACCAATGCACCCTTGCTTAAGGTATCAGGTGTACCATCAGGGATGGTAATAATGTTGACATCTCTGGTTAAAACTAAGCTTTCTCGTTCGGCCATAATAATAAATTATAAATGAAAAGTGCGGGCATCAATGGTTTGGCCATTTACAGCTAGGCTTTGAGTACCGAATAAATATAAATAAGCCGGAACTAGTGATTCTAAAGTGGGTAATTTACTTTTGTCTTCTGCGGGATAAGCGCGTTTTCTTAAGGGTGAATCGACCGCACCCGGTATCAGAATATTGGCTCGAACTGGACCTGCAGAATCGAGTTCATCAGCTAGTATTTTTACAAAACCTTCTAAAGCTATTTTTGAAACCCCATAAGCACCTAAATAAGCATGAGGAATCCTTGCAGAACTATCAGAGGTAAAAACAATAGAAGCCTGTGGGCTTTTTTGTAATACTGGGAGTAATACCCGTGTTAACAAAAACGGTGCATTCAAATTAACATTTAAAGTATGACCCCACTCTTTAGTGCCAAATTGGGAAATCGGCGTAAATGAGCTAAATTCAACAGCCGAATGCAATAAACCCTGTAAGGAACCATATTCCTCAGCAATTTTATCGGCTAAATCTTGATAGTCATTTTCGTTGGCTCCGGCCAGATCAAAAGGATAAATAATCGGCTCGGGGGCGCCAGCAGCCAAAATGGCATCGTAAACAGCTTCTAATTTTGCGATATTTTTATCTAACAAAATGATATGCGCGCCACTTTTTGCCAGTGTTAAAGCGGCCGTACTACCCAGACCACCGCCTGCACCGGTAACTAAAATAACGTTATCTTTTAAAGGCATCATCGTCATCTTTAGTCGGGTCGTTTAAAGGCGGCGATATAATTAACGCCGACATCCTTACCTAGTCTAAAACGCTTATCAAAAGGACTATATTCAATACCAATCATCGCCTGTAGATCAAGACCTGCCGCACGCGCCGAACTGCTTAACTCTGAGGGCTTAATAAAGGTCTTATAATCATGCGTGCCTTTAGGCAGCATACGTAAGATATGTTCTGCCGCTAAAATGGCCATTAAATAAGCTTTAGGTTGGCGATTAAGGGTAGAAAAAAACACCATACCGCCGGGCTTTACTAAAGTAGCACAAGCGGCAATGATAGAACCCGGATCAGGCACATGCTCTAACATTTCCATACAAGTGACATGATCAAAACTACCAGCTTGTTGTTCGGCTAAGCTTTCAACACTAATTTTTTGATAATGCGCATTAACACCTGACTCTAGGCTATGTAAATCAGCTATATCTATGAGCTCAGCACTAAGGTCTATGCCTAAAGCATCAGCACCATGCCTAGCCAAACCTTCAGTCAAAATACCACCACCACAACCGACATCAACAAACCGTTTACCGGAAATCTCTGCATAGCGCTCAATAAATTCTAGGCGTAGCGGATTGATATCATGCAAGGTTTTAAATTCGCCTTGAGTATCCCACCAAAGTTCAGCCATAGAACCAAATTTATTAATTTCGTGTAGATGAACGTTTTCTGTTGCTGTCATTATGCTTAACCGTTTCGTAGGGATATAGTTTACTATATTAGTTGGTTATTCGTCATCTGTTACGCTAACGAAAATGAATTTTTACATTGTAACTGACGTTATGCAGTCACAACGATTTATAAAAAATAAATAATGAGGTCGCTATCGCGACGATGTGTTAATCGGGTATTCGCACCCGAAGGCGAGATACTTTCTTTTGCGCAGCCTTTAGAAAGTATCCAAAGAAAAGGCGGCTCGATTGCAGCTAGCTCCTGCGCTCCTCGGTTTTGTCGGGGGGAGGTGAGAGGGCGTCCTGCCCTCCTACCGACGCGCGGCATCCATGCCGCGCCCCTTCGGGCTAATCCCAACAAAACCTGCGGTGCTCGGCGCGGCAAACGAGAATAAAACAACGTTACTGCGTAACATCAGATTGTTAGATGAACACAAGCAAGCTGGTTCATCCGTATAGTTACTAGATAGACTCTAGTGGCGACTGCTCTAAAGCCTGAATTTTTTCCTCCAGAAGCTTTACTTTCTTCAGTAACTCAGGCAACTTACTTAAGGCAATTTGTTCTTTATAAGCCGTTTTTTTATCTTTTGCTGGACTACCAAAAACCTGTGCGCCAGCTTTCACATCACCCGCCACACCAGAACGCGCCATCACTACCGCACCTGTACCGATATTAACATGATCGGCAATACCTGAACTGCCGGCCAGAATAGCGTAGTCATCTATTTGGCAAGAACCCGACACGCCCGTTAAGCCACACATAATGACATGCTGACCAATTTTGTTGTTATGACCAATCTGTACTAAATTATCGATCTTGCTACCTTTACCTATAACCGTACTGCCTAATGCACCTCTGTCTACGCAGGTATTAGCACCTATTTCGACATTATCATTAATCACGACATTACCGACTTGCGGTACTTTAATATGCTGGTGATTTCTGAATTTATATCCAAAACCATCGGCACCAATAATGGCACCCGAATGAATAATGACATTATTGCCTAACACCACATCATCGTAGATCACCGCATATGGATAAATCCGGCAGTTTTCACCTACGCTGACATTATTCCCTAAATAAGCACCTGCCAATATCACGCTACCTTTACCGATACTGGTGTTTGCGCCGATGACCGCATAAGGGCCAATATAAACATCATCAGCTACACTGATATTTGCTTCAAGTATGGAATGCGGAGAAATGTGTGCTTGATAAGTCACAGCAGGATGCAGAAACTCGGTGGCCTTGATAAAACTCATTTCAGGATCAGCACAAACCAGTAAGGCCAGGCTTTCTGGTATATTATCAACGGCAAAGCCTTCAGCAATAAAACAAGCACTAGCATTAGAGTTTTGAATATGTTTTGTGTATTTGCTATTGGTTAACTGAGTCACCTGACCTATTCGTGCAGAAGTAATATCAGCAGCAGAATCAATCACACTTAAACTATTTCCACCTACAATCTGCGCGCCACAAATATCGGCAAGCTCTTTTAAAGTAATCGGCATATTCATCTCTATAGTTATCTATAAGCTTATAGTGTATCAAATAGCTGAGTTTTATCACAAAGTTTGCCAGTCTGAACATGAATACATAAAGTGAAGACATCCTTATTTCATAGTTCAGCAACATCAAGATAGACTGCCTAGCCCATCAAGTGTGTGATACGATACCAATCGCACCAGTCATTTGGCTTTAGTATTAAGAATGACTCCATTATCTAAAAATCGGAGTAATAATAAATGAAAGAATATGACGACGTTCGTGGCGTGTTAAGCACTCTATTAGACGAACTCAATAGCCGACTGGACAACATCATTCATGATGTCAGACATGATCAATCGCCTTTAGAACAAAATTTTTCAGAACAGGCGACACAAAACGAAAATAATGAAGTGCTTGATCAGTTAGGCAATTCAGCCAGAGCTGAAATAGATCAGATAAAGTTAGCTATAGCCAATATAGATAGCGGACGTTATGGCATTTGTGAACTCTGTGATGAACCTATCAGCAAAGAACGCTTAGCCGCAGTGCCTTATACTAGTCAGTGCATTAAATGCGCTAGTCAAGCAGGACCAAAGCATTAAATTAAACTAATCTAGTGCCCTAGCCTGCGATCAAAACTCGCTAAAGCCTAAGTATGACGTCATTCCGGCATGGATTGCCGGAATCTATGACACATGGATGTGAGATCAGTATAAAAACCATCCATGGAGATTCTATGAAAAAAATAACTGCACGCTGCGCTTTACTTTTAGCCTTATTAACACCCGCCGTTCAAGCTGAAGATATCGGCTGTATTACCACCACATGGAAACTGATAGGTTCTAATCACAAAGTCTGTGTACAGGCCTTTGATGATCCTAAGGTACAAGGCGTTTCATGTCATATCAGCCAAGCCAAGACCGGTGGCATTGCCGGAACCCTAGGCGTTGCCGAAGACCCTTCACAGTTTTCAATCGCTTGTCGCCAAGTCGGTCCTATCGTCATCAACGGCAAATTACCGCAAGAAGAAACCGCCTTCACCGAAGACACCTCGTTGTTATTTAAAGAAACCAAAGTTAGCCGCATGTTTGACGCTAAACGCAACACCCTAGTGTATGTCGCTATCAGCCGTAAACTGATTGAAGGAGCCCCTGCCAACAGCATTTCTACCGTGCCAATTATGCCTTGGAACAAATAAGCCATAAGCTATGCTGCAGCACAACACACTCACCCAGCTCCATGATGATATAGCTGCGCGAGTAAAAACCATCAGTGACAATAACGTAGATTGGCTATGCCGCTTAGGCTGCGATGGCTGTTGCCGGCGCTTGGCCGAAATACCCAGACTGACTGCTGAAGAATGGGAGTGGCTAAAGATCGGTTTAGCCGCCCTACCCCAAGATCAACTTCAAAACATTAAGCTAGGTGTTGCAGCCCTAGCCCAGCAAAGTTCTCGCCCCATCACTTGCCCGATGTTAGATCAAGTGCAGGGCGCATGTAGGGTTTACGAACACCGCCCAGTCGCTTGCCGCACCTACGGCTTTTATGTTCAACGCGAACTAGGCGTGTACTGTAAAGATATCGAAGCGCGTGTAGCCGAAGGCGCTTGGTCTGAAGTAGTTTGGGGCAATCACGACACCATTGATCGCCGCCTAAGCCATCTAGGTGAAACTCGTGATTTGACAGAATGGTTTGCGATTTGGAAAGGTTAGATTTCCTCGTTCCCACGCGCTGCGTCACTGCCATTAAGTTAAGGAATAAGATATTAATAATCATTTTGTAGTGGTCTAATAAAAACAGACACCCAGATAGGTTGAT
>CAMDNJ010000090.1 GCA_945902915.1 Crenothrix polyspora
GATATAGCAATTTTCGTCGAAGGTGCCATTAAGCATACTGCCGTAATCCCGATAGCCGGTGATCAAGTGACTAATGATATTGCGGTTGCATTACGGACACCGACCATCAATGCAGAGGAAATTAAGCGTAAATATGCTTGCGCATTGACTCAAATGGCTAGTGTCGATGGAATTATTGAGGTGCCTAGTATTGGCGATAGAGCACCACGTAATATTTCTATGCAAAATTTAGCTGAAATTATTGAGCCACGTTATGAAGAGCTCATGTTATTGGTGCAGTCTGAACTAAGACGTAGTGGCAATGAAGAATTAATTGCTGCAGGGATCGTATTGACTGGGGGCAGTTCAAAAGTTATGGGCTTAATAGAATTGGCGGAAGAGATTTTCCATATGCCAGTACGAATGGGTGGCCCACAGAATGTTACAGGCTTAACTGAAGTAGTAAGAAATCCCATACATTCAACGGGAGTTGGCTTGTTAATGTATGGAAGAGAGCATCAGAATTTAGGTAGAAGCAATGATAATGAAGGTTTGGGTTGGCTTTCGAAGATGAAAAACTGGTTTCAAGGTAATTTTTAATAGTATTTATTATTTAATTTAAGGGGTGGTGTCGTGAAATATGAATTAGTGGATAGTTATAGTGAAACAGCTATTATCAAAGTTATTGGCGTTGGTGGTGGTGGTGGTAATGCAGTTAATCATATGGCCGGTTGTAATATTGATGGCGTTGAGTTTATTTGTGCCAACACGGATGCTCAAGCATTAAGAAAATTATCAGTTGATACCATTATTCAGTTAGGTGTTGACTTGACTAAAGGCTTGGGAGCGGGTACTAACCCAGAAATTGGTCGTCATGCCGCCGAAGAAAATAAAGATCGCATTAAAGAAGTATTGCAAGGCGCAGATATGATTTTTCTGACGGCTGGTATGGGCGGTGGTACGGGTACGGGTGCGATTCCAGTGATAGCAGAGATCGCTAAAGAAATGGGTATTTTGACCGTAGCTGTAGTTACTAAGCCCTTTTTATTCGAAGGTAAAAAGAAACAAGTCGTTGCAGAGCAAGGAATTTTAGAATTAGAAAAATATGTAGACTCATTGATCACCATTCCAAACCAAAAGTTATTGCCAGTATTGGGTAGTAACGTATCGTTGGTCAATGCATTCAAAGCTGCAAATGATGTGTTATTAGATGCAGTGCAAGGCATTACTGAATTAATTATTCACCCAGGTATGATTAATGTGGATTTTGCAGATGTTAGAACTGTTATGTCGGGTATGGGCGCAGCTATTATGGGTGTAGGAACAGCTTCAGGTGAACATCGCGCTCGAGAAGCCGCTGAAAAAGCCATTGCTTGCCCATTGCTGGAAGATATCAATTTGCAAGGTGCAAGAGGAATTCTTGTTAATATTTGTGCCGCAGATATGGGCGTTGCAGAATTTAATGAGGTAGGTAATATCGTTCATGAGTTTGCCTCAGAAGATGCAGTTATCAAAATCGGTATGGCTATTGATGCGAGCCTAGGTGATGAAATTAAAGTGACCGTGGTTGCAACTGGCATGGGGCTTCCTCCAGTCCAGCTTAAAGCGCCTATTAAGTTAATGCCTAAATCAATGGCTAGTCTGACAAATTACGACGACTTGGAAAAGCCAGCCGTTATTCGTCAAGATGCTAAAACTGAAGGCAGAGAAACCCGTTTTGGAGCTCAAGCTAAAAAAGACATAGATTTAGATTATCTTGATATACCTGCTTTTTTAAGAAGACAGGCTGATTAAATATAGATGCAAATTTGTTGCGTGATTAGAAGTTATTCTCGTTACGCAACAAGTATTTTTTTAGGCTATAGATTTCATTTAAAATGTTTTTGCAATTTTGACTCGGCGTAATCGAAGTTGAGTGCGTTGTGTTCAGTGTTGAATCAGCGAATATTATGTTTAACTCAATCATGCAAAATTCACTTTAGCTCATGAATTGATGAATAATGGCTAGATTAAGCCTACGTCCCGCATTATTATTTCCCCAGATGAACAACACAGTGCAACAATCCAAGTTAGTTTTACATCAAATTTGGACATCTTCAAATAAGCTATATTCAAATGATAATTTAACAGCACCTCATAACATGCAAGCACTGCAGTTTATTGCCTCTTATAACATTGGCTAGGTAATGTAGTTATGAACCTTTAAACTATGCCAATATTTTGAAACGCAATAAATCCTTAATGAAAAATAAATTACTTCCTTTTTTTAATGCTTTATCAAAAGATGAACAAAGTATTATGTTGGCCTTGGCAGTTATTTATGCACCCATTGGTCAATCGAGTTTCGCAAAATTATTAGAACGATCCGCTTGTTTTGATAGATCAACTTTAGGCTTAATTAATAAGCCTTTACGGGACAAGCTACAAAATACCAAATTGATTATTTTGTCGACTGATGGTTGGCGATGTAATGAGGACGTTGCTGAGCCTTTGATGCTTATTGCTTTAGATCAACCTTGGTTTAGCAAATTGAGCCAACAGATTATTGCCGAGCCTAATTATTTTTACTCTACTAAGGTCAATACTTACCATGCCTTAAAACAATTACGTATTTTTTTATATCAAGGTAATGAAACTGCATTTTCAGCTAATATTGATCGTTTTTATATAGATTATCGAAAAAGTTTTGCAGAGACCATCAACAAAATTTTCTTTAAACATTATGATGCCTCTTGGTTTTCTTCCTTATCGGATCAAATTAAGTTTCAAGTATTAGATTATTTGTTACGTGATGGTCGTATGAACTTCATTGATAGCTCTGCACCCTATCAATTATTGGAACAATTTTTTGGTAAGGACAAACCTAGTAATCCGGTTATCGTTCACGGTCTTATTGAGGAACGATTGTTACGAGGCAATTTAAAGGATGCCGAGCAATGGTTAGTCGATGATTATTCATTTGATGGTTTGAAATTATTAGCGACTTTACGTTTCTTAGAAAACAACAATGATGAAGCGATAGCGTTATTTGAGCTAGCAATAAAAGTACTTAAAAAAGAAACAGGCAAACGCAATATCAGTATTGAAGGCATACATGGCTTCTTTTTTAATTTAGCCTTATTAAAGAGTCGTGTACCCAAGAACATAATACTATTAAAGCAACAAACTCAAATTACTCTTAAAAAGTCTTGGCTAAATGAAGGCTTTTATTTACTCAATTTAATACTCTTAGATGCTGTAGAAATTTACCAAGGCAAAGCTAGTAGTGATCAGACTCAACATCTATTTATGACTAATAAGTTGGCTTATGAGCGCTTATTTCATACGCTATTATTGTATTGGATAGGTGAAATAGACAGTATCACTAAGCATAGTAAAAATAAGGATTTTCTAGCGGATTTAGCCAGCTTTAGTTTAGAGGCTCACTCATTAGGGTATGAATGGTATGCTGCGGTGAGTTCGTTATTGTTACAACGTCTCAATTATGAAAGTGTAGCTTGTCAAAGATTAGCGAAACACTATTTACAATCGCCCTTCAAAGACATCATTGATTTATTGCCTCAGGTTTCTGCATGGCAAAGAGCCCTAGACGCTTTAACTCAATTGACAGTTGAATCGGAAATTATCGTACAGGCAGAATTACGCTTGATTTGGTCATTAAGCCTGCTGAATAATGCCATATTATTAGAACCTAAAGAACAACGTTTAGGTAAAAACGGCCGCTGGACTAAAGGTCGGCCGATTGCTTTAAAAAGATTGCATCAAGATATTGCTGACTTTGATTATTTAACTGAACAAGATCGACGTATTTGTTCGTATATACAAGTTGAAAAAGAAGCCTCTTACTACGGCTATTCCAGCAAAGAATATTATGCTCTGCCCAGTAGTGCAATTATAGAAGTAGCAGGACATCCCCATGTATATTGGCTTAATCAAGAAGCTAATATGTCTCCAGTCGATATTGTGTTGGCAGAACCGCAATTACTCGTTAAAGAACAAGAAGAAAATTTACATATTTCATTATTGCCACCTATAGGTTCACAGCATATCATCGCTCAAAAAACCGCAAGCCATGGTTTAATTGTTTACGTCATCAATGATGCACATAGACAAGTGGCCACTATTTTAGGAAAGAATGGTTTAACGGTACCCGCCACAGCTCGTCAACAAGTCATCGATTCAATCTCATCAATTGCTTCAATGTTAACGGTACAGTCAGATATTGGAGGAACGTCTAATAATGCTGAAACCGTAGAAACAGACAGTCGTTTACATATACATCTACAACCTGTCGGACAAGGCATACAAATAGAAGTATTCATACAGCCGTTTAGTGAAGGTGGTCCGCTGTATAAGCCGAGTGTCGGAGGTACCACTGTATTGGCCGAAATTGATGGCAAACAATTGCAAACCACACGTGATTTTGACTTAGAAGCCGATTATTTAAAGCAAGTACTCAATGAATGCCCTGAGTTATACGCGGTTAAAGACGCTAAATGGTTATTAGATGATACTGAATCGGCTTTGGAGGCCTTGCTACATTTACAAGAATTAGGTGAGTTTGCCGTTTTGGAATGGCCTAAAGGTAAAAAAATTCGTCTAAGCCGTGAGGCTGGTTTATCACAAGTGCAATTTTCGGTGCGCAAAGAAAAAGATTGGTTTAGTGTTGAAGGCTCTGTACAAATTGATGATCAGCAAGTGCTGGATATGCAACAATTAATGAGTTTGTTAAGTGGCTCATCAGGTCGTTTTCTAAAATTAGATGATGGTCAGATCATTACCTTAACGCAGGAATTACGCCAGCGATTAGATGATTTGGCGGGTCTAGGCGATGTACATAAAGACAAGGTTCGTTTTCATCCTTTAGCTGCACAAGCCTTAGATGAAATTACCACAGGCATGAGTATTACCGCCAGTCAGCCTTGGAAAGATCAATTAGTACGCCTTAATGAAATGGGCGATTTAAATCCGCAGCCACCGTCAACCTTGCAAGGTGAATTGCGTGATTACCAACGCGAAGGTTTTCAATGGATGATGCGCTTGGCTCACTGGGGTGCGGGTGCTTGTTTAGCGGATGATATGGGCTTGGGTAAAACCGTGCAAGCCTTGGCCTTGATTTTGTCGCGTGCACCACAAGGGCCGTCGCTGATTTTAGCGCCCACCTCGGTATGTATTAATTGGCTGGAAGAGTGTCAGCGTTTTGCACCTACTTTGAACGTGCATCAATTTGGACTAGGTGATCGACAAGAGATGCTCGATAATGCCGGCCCTTTTGATTTAATAGTCTGTAGTTATGGCTTATTGCAAACAGAGGGTGAGCGCTTAGCAGAAAAGACTTGGCATACCTTGGTTGCAGATGAAGCTCAGGCTATTAAGAATGCTCTAACTAAACGCTCTAAAGCCGCGATGGCTTTGCAGGCTGATTTTAAGTTGATTACCACGGGCACACCTATTGAAAATCATTTGGGTGAATTGTGGAATTTATTTAACTTTATTAATCCGGGTTTATTAGGAACATTACAAAAATTTAATGAGCGCTATGCGCAGGCGATAGAAAATCAAAAAGATCAGGGCGTACAGCATCGACTACGAAAATTATTACGTCCCTTTATTTTAAGACGCTTAAAGAATGATGTGCTAACTGAATTGCCCTCACGTACTGAAGTTACTTTGCATATTGAACTAAGTCCAGAAGAACGAGCGCTATATGAAGCCTTGCGTCGTAATGCCATGCAAACAATGCTGAGTAACACCGAACAAGCAGGACACAAACAACTGAAAGTATTGGCAGAAATTATGAAGCTGCGCCGTGCTTGCTGTCATCCTCGGTTAGTCATGGAGGAAAGTACGCTCAGTAGCTCTAAGCTGCAAGCTTTTGAAGAGTTGGTCGATGAGTTATTGGACAATCGTCATAAAGCCTTAGTGTTTAGCCAATTTGTAGGACATTTAACGCTGATTCGTCAGTTGTTAGATAAAAAAGGTATTCCTTATCATTACCTAGATGGCTCAACCTCTATTCCAAATAGGAAGAAAGCCGTTAACTTATTTCAAGCAGGTGAAGGTGATTTGTTTTTAATTAGCTTGAAAGCAGGCGGTACTGGCTTAAATCTGACCGCCGCCGATTATGTGATACACATGGACCCTTGGTGGAATCCTGCCGTAGAAGATCAAGCGTCTGATAGAGCGCATCGTATGGGCCAAAAGCGCCCTGTGACGATATATCGCTTAGTTGCAAAAGACACCATAGAAGACAAAATTGTCGAGCTACATAAGCATAAACGCGATTTAGCCAATAGCTTATTAGAAGGCGGCGAAGTGAGCGGAAAAATGTCCGTGGAAGACATGATGGCCTTGATTAAGGATATTGATTAAGGCGATTTATTGCTTACAAAGGCCTGGATGGGCTGCGTCTTTTTACAAGCCAACATAAGGCCAGGGTGTTGGGTTGACGATAAAGCCGTTAGCCTAAGCTACGCGAACACAACAGTAGTCTGCCATTTAGAGGCGGTCAGGACTGCCTGCTTTACGGCAGGGAATTTTGTGACATGGATTTTATCTGCAGATGCTCGCTATTTTTTTTGTGAATGTCTTGGCATTGATTGGAAGCAGTCATTCAGTATAATTCTATCTAATTTGGCCTGCTCGAGTTGATTAACTTAAGGCATGTTACTTCCAGTTTCGATGATCTGGCCAAAGCTAATTCCACCATCACCGGATGGAATATTTTCATGAAGATAGACCTCAAAGCCAAATTTTTCTAATGTAGTTAGAGTTTGTTCGGTCAATAGTCGGTTCTGGAAGACGCCACCGGAGAGTCCGATTCGATTGATGCCATGTTGCTCTCGGACAGCCTTCGCCTGATCGGAAATCGTGGCAGCCAAACTGGCATGGAAAACCGAGCTTCGCTCGGCAAAACTTAGTCTTGCATCCATTAGGAAGGGTAAAAGAGCACTCCAGTCGCTAATAATGACGCCATCCGCATTCTTTGTAATTGGCAAGGTTATAGGCTCGGCGCCGGATGTGCCCATAGCCTCCAGCCTCATCGCGGCATGCCCTTCATAACTGGAGTAATCGGCGATCCCGATCAAAGCAGCGGCGGCATCAAATAATCGCCCGGCTGAGCTGGTGACTGGGCAGTTGATCCGCCGCTCCCAAGCCTGTCGTAATAAATCGCTATTTTGCGAACAATCAGGCCAAGCTATACCCTGTTCCCAGCAGAGCGACAAGGCACAACGCCAAGGTTCACGGCTGGCCTTGTCCCCACCGGGCAGATTAAAGGGTCTTATTGACCCCACTCTGCGCCAATTACCTGGCGAACCAAGTAAGGCCTCGCCGCCCCAAATCGTGCTGTCTTCACCGTAACCGGTGCCGTCCCAGGTAAAAACCAAGACTTGTCCCTCCAGTTCATGCTCCCCGACCAATGCGGAAGCATGTGCATGGTGATGAAACACCGGCAAGATCGGTAAATTCTGGTTCCTGGCCCAACGACTGGAGTGATAGCCCGGATGAGCATCACAAATAATCGTTTGAGGTTTGACGTCGTAAAGTCGCGTTAAGTCGGCGATCACCTGTTCAAACACTTCGGCGCTACGAAGTGTGCCTAGGTCGCCGATATGCGGAGAAATCACCACACGATCGCGAAAGGCCAAAGCCACAGTATTCTTAAGATCCGCGCCTACGGCCAATAAAGGCTGCTCAAGATAAAACGGCAATTTTCGTTCGATCGGAGCAAAACCTCTGCCGATACGGAGTGGGCGGGTTTTGCCTGCGATCCGGCGATATACCGAATCGTCTGCAGGACGACGTATCGGTCGATTATGGTGCAGGAAAGCATCGGCAACATGATTAAGCCTCGCCTCCACTTCTTCGCCGTCGGTTAGAACCGGCTCGCCACTTAAGTTTGCGGAAGTGGCAACCAGCGGCGCACCAAAGCCATCGACCAGAAGATGGTGCAAAGGACTGTAAGGCAGCATCAAGCCCACTTCCCCCAAGTCTGGAGCTATGGCATCAGTTAATACTGAATGGCTGCGCTTACTGACCAGCACTATCGGGCGCAGTGGCGAACATAACAATAGTTGCTCAGACTCGTCCAGATCGGCCAACTGGTTTACCAGTTCCAGTCCGTTTTCGCCGCGCCAAGGCACTAGCACGGCTAAAGGTTTATCAGGACGGAGTTTTCTATCGCGAAGCTTACGCACAGCAATGGCATCAGTGGCATCGCACAGCAGATGGTAGCCACCCACACCTTTGACCGCTACGATCAATCCTTCACGTAAGCCAAGCACGCAGGCTGATAACGCCCTCTCGTTATCCGTTAAATCGGTACAACCCGTTCGGCGAAATACAAGGCCTGGGCCGCAGCGGGCACACGCCAGTGGTTGGGCGTGGTAACGCCGGTCAAGCGGATCGCTGTATTCGCTCTGGCAATCGGGGCACAGTTCAAAGCCTGCCATAGCGGTATTGGGACGGTCATACGGCAGGCGGTCGATCAGCGTGTAACGAGGGCCGCACTGGGTGCAATTGATGAAGGGATAGCGGTAACGTCTTTCTGCAGGATTCTGTATTTCGGCCAGACAATCACCACAAACGAAATAATCCGGCGGGATATGGGTGTCAGATTGATCGTTTGTGGCGCTGACCTCAATGGTAAAGTTATGGTAACCGCAAGGAAGCACTGAGCAAATATGGGGACATTCCGGTTTAGCAAGTGGAGGTGCCTGATTCTGCAATGCGTCGTTGAAAGCCGTTAGCGCATCAGATGAACCTTCTACGTGAATTTCAACCTGGCCGCTACGATTACGCACCCAACCCGCTAATCCAAATTCATGGGCTATACGACTAACAAATGGACGAAAGCCTACTCCTTGCACTCTACCGGTAATGACGACATGAAACGCCAGCACTTCACTCACTGATAACTGCCAGACTTAGGGAATGGTAGTGATTTCAGGACTTTCTTTACGTACCCCGGAGGCCCACCAGATGCGACAAGCGCCTTCGTCAGAAACCATACAGGGACCTACAGGATTTCGAGGCAGACAGGATTCGCCATATAAACGGCATTCATTCGGTTTTATTTTTCCTAAAACAACTTTTGCACAATCACAACCGGCAGGCATGGCGCCGGCTTTTTTGCGGGCTTCTTCAGCATATTTAGGGAAGCGTAAGCGGGCATTATGTGGCGCAAGATTTTCGGTGAGCTCAAGACCGGATTGCGGAATAATGCCTATACCGCGCCAAGGCGCGTCGACGATGTCAAGCGTTGATGTTAATAGTCGTTGAGCTACGAGGTTGCCTTCGGGTTTGACAACCTGGGTATAGCAATTATCAAGGAACACCTTTTTTTCAATAATCTGCCGCAGTACCGAATAAGTGGCGGCCAGCAGGCTTTCGGGCGTAAACCCGGCGACTGCCGCTGGAATGTGATGTTGCTCAACAACAAAGCGCCATTCTTCGGAACCCATGATAGTTGCGACATGGCCGGGCGCAATCAGCGCATCAAAAGCCGGCGTGTCCGAATCGAGTAACATGGCTACGGCAGGCCAGGTCAGCCGACCACTCATCAGTAGCAATAAATTTTCAGGTATCCCTTCAGCAAGCATTGCGGCCACGGGAGCGCAAGTTGTTTCAAAACCGGCGACAAAAAACACCACTGTTTTTTCAGGATTAGCAGTGGCGATTTTAACCGCCTCGGTAGGCGATGCGATAGGTCTGATGTCCGCGCCTGCAGCTTTGGCCTGCTCCAAGGTACGAATCGCCGCTTTGGGTACATTAACCGGAACGCGCAACATATCACCAAAAGCCAGTAACACGACCTCTTCATGGATAGCGATTTGTATGGCCTGGTAAATATCCTCCTCAGGACAGATACACACAGGGCAACCCGGCCCAGGTATCAATTCAAT
>CAMDNJ010000091.1 GCA_945902915.1 Crenothrix polyspora
TATCAAATACTCGACGTTCTTTATTCATGATGATTTCCCCATTTTGATTGATTAAGTATATCAACCTATCTGGGTGTCTGTTTTTATTAGACCACTACACTCCTACACATTCCTGTCATACATTTAAGCTATCTTGTTATAATACCGAGCATAAAAGCTATAGCTCTAATGACTTAGGTAACTCGCAAAAAATAAAATACCCCATAGGATGTGCTGAACAACGTGAAGCGCATCGCTTTATAGCCATGATGCGCTTCACGTTGTTCAGCACATCCTATGAAAATGGGGGGTTTATTATTGCGTCTTACCTTAGCTCCCCCCTTTGCAAGTATCAAGGTATCCAAGGAATGAATAATCGCACACCTAGGCCAGCAGCCATTTCTCATAGAAATCTGGGCCTGCTCTTCTTTTTTACCTTAATTTTGATGGGCTGTGGCAGTAAAAACGATACCACGGTCAATAAAACTCAGATACCAGTCCCCAACGTTAAAATAGCACTACCGTTAACACATGATGTTACAGAATGGGATGGTTTTACTGGTCGCATCGAAGCAGTGAGTTCTGTTGATATCCGTGCAAGAGTCAGTGGCTATTTAGAAAAGGTTAACTTTAAGGCAGGCGATCTGGTTAAAAAAGGCGAGCTTTTATTTCAAATCGATCCTAAACCTTTTGCCGCTCAACTCAACTTTGCTGAAGCAGAGCTAGCGCGAGCTAAAGCCAAGCATGACTTAGCTAAAAATGATTTGGGACGGGCTGAGCGTTTATTTAGCGGTAAAGCCATTTCAGAAGAAGAGCATGACGCTAGGACTAAAGGCTCACAAGAAACCCTAGCAGCCGTGCAATCAGCAACCGCAAATGTCGCTACCGCTAAATTAAATCTGGAATTTACTAAAATTCGTGCACCTATTGATGGACGTATAGGTCGTGAACTCATTACCGAAGGTAATTTGGTCGGCGGCGATGGCGCCACGCTATTAACCTTTATCGTTTCAGTCGATCCTATTTATGTTTATGTGGATGTTGATGAGCGTTCGGCCCTTAAATATCAACGTCTAGCCCTGCATGATGGCAATCGTGTTCGTCCTGTTCCTGTGCAACTGGCTGTTGCCGATGAGACTGAGTTTTTGCATTTAGGACATATCGATTATATTTCACCTAGAGCCGATATCACCACGGGCACGATTTCCCTGCGTGGCGTATTAGCGAATACCGATGGCTTACTCAGTCCTGGCTTTTTCGCTAGATTGCGTGTGCGCGGCAGTGCGCCTTATTCGGCACTGCTAGTGCCTGATAGAGCCATTGCTACCGATCAAGCGCAACGTTTTGTCTGGGTGGTTAATCAGGAACAAAAAGTAGAATATCGAAAAGTTCTACTGGGAACTCATGTCGGGCAGTTGCGCGTTATTACTGAAGGTTTAAAAGCCGATGAGTGGGTGGTTATTGAGGGTATACAAAAACTCATGCCAGGTCTTCAAGTGAATGCCGAACGTATCTCGCTAGTTGAGCCTAAAGGCGAGCAATAGTCATGAATCGTTTTGCTGACTTTTTTATCGACCGACCTATTTTTGCTGCCGTACTGTCTATCCTTATTGTTTTACTGGGCAGTCTTGCACTCATCACTTTACCGATTACCCAATATCCTGAAATTGCACCGCCTACGGTATTGATTACCACTAGTTATGCCGGAGCGAATGCGCAAGTGGTGGCCGAAACAGTCGCCACGCCTATCGAGCAAGAAGTTAATGGTGTTGAAGATATGTTGTATATGTCTTCGCAATCGACTAACAGTGGCAGTATGGCCTTAACGATTGCCTTCAAACCTGGCACCAATTTAGACAAAGCTCAGGTGTTGGTGCAAAACAGGGTGTCACTGGCTGAACCTAGGCTGCCCGAAGAAGTTAGAAGGCAGGGCATCAGCGTTAAAAAACGTAGTCCAGATTTGAGTGTGGTGGTGAATCTGGTTTCACCTGATAAACGCTACGATAGTGTGTATTTAAGTAATTATGCGCTGTTACAAATTAAAGATACCTTGGCGCGCTTGCCCGGTGTCGGCGATATTGTGGTGTTTGGAGCCCGTGATTACAGTATGCGTTTGTGGTTGAATCCCGAACAAATCGCTGCTCGTAATCTGACCGCAAGCGATGTGGTGAATGCTATTCGAGATCAGAACGTACAGGTCGCGGCCGGTGTAGTCGGTCAACAACCTGGGGAAAGTACTGACTTTCAATATACCATTAGTACGCTGGGGCGCTTGATGGAAGCTGAACAGTTTGCTGATATCGTCATAAAAAAAGGCGCTAATGGTCAGGTCACTAAACTTAAAGACGTGGCTAGAATCGAGTTGGGCGCTAAGGATTACAATTCTGGCTTGTTATTAGATGGTGAACCGACGGTCGGTTTGGCTATTTTTCAGTTACCGGGTTCTAATGCTTTAGATACTAAAAAAGCCGTGGTTGAGGCCATGCAAAAGTTAAAGACTCATTTTCCTGAAGGTCTGGATTATAAAATGGTCTATGACACCGTAGTGTTTATTCAGCAATCGATTAGCGCGGTGGTAAAAACCTTATTTGAAGCGTTATTGCTGGTGGTGCTAGTGGTGGTGGTGTTCTTGCAAAACTGGCGTGCCACGTTGATTCCGCTGCTTGCTGTACCCGTTTCTTTAATCGGTACTTTTGCTGTGATGTCAGCGATGGGCTTGTCTTTAAATACCTTGTCATTATTTGGCTTAGTACTCGCTATTGGTATTGTTGTTGATGATGCCATTGTGGTGGTCGAGAACGTAGAGCGCCATATTGGTCTGGGCTTATCGGCTAGAGAGGCCACTCGCAAAGCCATGAGTGAAGTGGTAGGACCCATTATTGCCACGGCTTTGGTATTGGTTGCGGTGTTTGTGCCTACAGCTTTTATCACCGGTGTTTCTGGTGCTTTTTACAAACAATTCGCTTTAACGATTGCCGTGTCTACGGTTATTTCTGCTTTTAACTCGCTGACATTGAGCCCCGCTTTATGCGCTTTATTGTTGGATAGAGCGCATGGCAATAAAGATAACTTTACGCGTTTAATAGATACCTTGTTTGGCTGGTTTTTTAAGCGTTTTAATCACTTCTTTGAGCGTTTTAGTCAGGGTTATTCAAGGCTAGTCGGTAGACTGATTAGAATGACGACTTTAGTGCTCGTGCTTTATGCCGGCTTATGCGGACTTAACTTTTTAGTCTTTGAAAAAGTGCCTACGGGTTTTATTCCACAGCAAGATCAAGGCTATTTAATCTTGTTTGCACAATTGCCCGATGCCGCCTCCTTAGCGAGGACACAGGCGGTGGTAGAGCAAGCGACTAAGATTATTCTGGAGACTGAAGGTGTTAACCATGTTAACGCGTATTCTGGCTTTTCTATTTTGAGTGGCGCTAGTCAATCTAATGTGGCTACAATGTTTGCAACTTTAGATGGTTTTGATGAACGCGCAGGCCATGCCAATTTACATGCCAATGTCGTGATAGAAGATCTTAAGAAACGACTCGGGGCAGTTGATGATGCCTACATCGCGGTTTTTGCGCCGCCGCCTATACGTGGTATGAGTTCGGTCGGTGGTTTTAAATTACAAATTCAGGATCGTAGTAATGCCGGTATTGAAGCCTTAAAAAAGGTCAGTACCGACATGATTGCGCTAGGTTCTCAGCAACCCGGTTTAGTGGGCTTATTTACTACCTTTAGAGCTAGCGTTCCGCAGTTATTTTTGAATGTAGATCGTACTCGCGTAAAGTCGATGGATGTACCTTTAAAAGACGTTTTTGATACCCTACAGATTTACTTAGGTTCAATGTATGTCAATGATTTCAATCGTTTTGGTCGAACGTATCAAGTGGTCGCGCAGGCGGATTCAGAATTTCGTATGGCGCCTGAAGATATTACCCAATTAAAAACCCGTAATCTTAAAGGCGATATGGTGCCCTTAGGTTCTTTAATTAATGTACAGCAAATTAACGGCCCAGATAAAATTACTCGCTACAATATGTATCCGACAGCAGAAATTAATGGTGGGACTTTACCGGGCATTAGTTCTAGTCAAGCCATTGAGATTATGCATAACTTAATGGCGAGAGAATTGCCGCCTGGTTTTGATTTTGAATGGACTGAACTGAGTCTACAGCAAGTGTTGGCTGGTAATGTGGCGTTGTTGGTTTTTCCTCTGAGTGTTATTTTTGTATTTTTGGCCCTAGCTGCTCAATATGAAAGCTGGTCGTTACCGTTTGCGGTGATTTTGATTGTACCGATGTGCATATTGTCTTCTATGGCCGGGGTCTGGCTTAATCACATGGATAATAATATCTTTACGCAAATAGGCTTTATCGTCTTGGTGGGCTTAGCGAGTAAGAATGCTATCTTGATTGTAGAGTTTGCCAAGCGCCGGCAAGAGCAGGGCTTGAGCTTTTTTGAAGCAGCAGTGGAAGCCTCTCGCATACGGTTACGGCCTATTTTAATGACCTCCTTCGCTTTTATTATGGGTGTGTTTCCCTTGGTGATCGCAACCGGTGCGGGTGCGGAATCTCGACAAATATTAGGCACTGCGGTGTTTGGCGGAATGTTGGGGGTAACTTTTTTTGGCTTATTGTTGACGCCGGTGTTTTATGTGGCCGTACAGACCTTATCGCAACGTCTACGGTTAACTAAGACGCCAGCAGAGACTAAGTTATGAGTCAGCCTTTAAGCTTATTTCGCTTAAATATTCTCGCCTTAAGTGTGGGACTATTAAGTGCTTGCGCAGTAGGGCCAGATTATAAAGCGCCGGTGACCGCTGCGCCAACAAGCTTTGCACGAGCAGAAACGGCTGAATTTACAGGGCAGGGCGTAGAGCTAAATTGGTGGAAGTTATTTCAAGATAAGGAACTGAATGCTCTAATTGAACAGACCATCGCGCATAATTACGATTTACAAGCTGCTAACGCTAATATTCGTGAAGCGCGTGCGCTTTACTTGCAATCGGCCTTAAATTTAGCGCCTATTGTTAGCTCACATGCAAATTTTACCGATCAAAAACGAAGTTTTGGGGCTTTAAATAATAGCAATTATGCACCGCGTGGTTTAAAACTTTACAACGTAGGTTTTGATGCGTTATGGGAAGTCGATATCTTTGGTCGAGTAAGGCGCAGTGTAGAAGCCAGCAATGATAAGGTTGAAGCGCAAGAAGCTACTTTACGTGATTTGAGTGTCAGTTTGGTTGCCGAAGTTGCAAGAAATTATTTTGAATTACGTGGCCTACAAAATCAATTGGCAGTCGCTAGAAAGAACACAGAAAATCAAGTCAAAACCGTAGAGATAACCCGTATTAGACTTGAAGGTGGACGAGGTGCCGAACTAGATACTTCGCGAGCCACCGCTCAGCTTGATACTACACGCGCGATTATTCCACCGTTAGAGACTGGCATTTACCGAGCCATACATCGCTTGAGCGTGTTAACAGGGCAGCTACCTAATGCCTTAACAGAAAGACTCGCTCTTGTTGCGCCTATGCCTAAGATTCCCGATATAATCAATATCGGTAATCCCGCTGAATTATTACGGCGCAGGCCGGATATAAAAATGGCTGAGCGTATGTTAGCCGCTGCCACCGCCAGTATTGGCATAGCCACGGCTGATCTTTTTCCGCGTGTTACCATCGTCGGTACTTTGTCCTTAGAAGCCAGTATGTTGTCAGCTGTAGGTGCAGGTGGCTCAGATGCTTATTCGATAGGGCCGAGAATCAGTTGGGCTTTCTTAGATATGGCGCATGTCTATGCGCGTATTAAAGCGGCTAATGCCAGTACTGAATCTAGCTTGGCACATTATCAACAAACGGTGCTCAATGCCTTAGAAGAAACTGAAAATGCCTTGGTTAATTATAATCGGGTGAGGGCACGTCAAGGCTTATTAACATCAGCAGCTAATGCCAGCGTCAGGGCAGATGAATTGGCTCAATTACGTTTTAATGAAGGTGTTAGCGATTTTCTAACCGTGTTAGATACTGAGCTGCGTTTATTAGAAGATCAGGATCGATTAGCTCAAAGTGAAACCTCCACAGCCACTGCTTTAGCGGCTTTGTATAAAGCCTTGGCTGGTGGTTGGGAGAGTGGTTCGTAGTATAAACCCTATAGCATACCTGAAATAATGTACCCCTAACCCCCTTTGGGATTACCCAGCGTTTGCGAAGATGTTACAGTAAGTTGGGTTAACGGCTCTATCGTTAACCCAACATTAATGCCGAGTAGTGTGGATTGCGAAAAGCTTGTAACCCAACCTACCACGCTGCATTCTGGATAATGCTGATAGATATCCGTTTCCTTTCTATAAAATTTCTTCATCTTGAACATAGTAGCGATCAGCTACAATGATCTCTGCGGGTATTTTTTTAGACAATAAATCATCTACATCAGAAGCAACTCGATCGATAAGTTGTAAGGTTTCATTCTGTTCCAATGACTTAAGTAGGGCATTACCCCATATAGAAACATGCAGGGAGTTAATAGTTCGTGTCTTATTATTTTTAGCCCATTCCTCGGAAATCAATAAACCAAGTTGATCCAATTTAACTTTAACATCATCGACTGATGGCGAGTCATTTAGTTTAAGCACTATATCTTGAGTTATATTATTCCAGCCATTCGGGTACAGGTCTGAGCCTTTATAAAAGCGAACTATCCAGTTGAGGTATTCCTCCTGATTTTGAATATTTTTATTGGTAATATCTTGCTGGTAATGATCTAGAAAATAAGCTCTAGGGGGTAATTCATTGGGCCAATTTGGATCTTGTGGTTTATTAATCGCGCAGCCTGATAAGACAAATATGATTATAGTAAAAATATAAAATATTGCGTGGTTGTTATATTTAGATAACTTGTTATTAATCATTAAAGGTAAGCCAAAAGTTACATGAAGCGCATGAGTGCGTTATATTGAGTGTTGTTCATTAATTTACCTCATACTCTAATAGATTGAAAAGCATAGGGCTGATTGGATGTAATGAAATATCAATCAATATTTCATTATAGATTGCTACTGTGACAAAAGCTTTACAGGTATAAAATCTGCTTAATGCCTAAATAGGCGTAGCTAAGTGAGTCGGGCACATATTTTTGTGCCCGATAATTGGCGTTAGTTCAGTCGGTTAATAATATCTAGAGTACATTGTTAATAAAGCTATGTGGAGTTTTTGTTGTTAAATATTTTTAATATTCATCATCATCATCATTTTCTTCGTCATCATCCTCATATTCATCGTCGTCGAATGCTTCGTAAGTTTCTGATTCGGTATTATCTATAGACTCATCTTCAAGTGCATCATCAAATTCAGTGTCGTCGTCGATATTTAATAATACTTTTAAATAGCGATACAATAAACGAGAAGATTTTGGTGGTTTGGCAAGTTCGGTTTCTTTTTTGATATTACGTATCAATTGCCTGAGTTGCTGACTATCGGCATGAGGATGGTCATTAAGCAGTTCAGTTAGGGCCGCATTTCCGTCGTTGATTAATCTGGCTCTCCAGCGTTCTGCAATATGATGTTCTCTGACAGCATGGGCACTTTGGCTTTTCATGCGCGCCAATTTCTCTAAATAAGGCTCTATATCTATTTTATTAAGTTGGCCTGTGATAAATTTCAATAAGCGCTTTCTCGCGCTTTTATGGGGCATTCCTGAGGCTTCAGTTAGCGCCTTATGAATAATGTCCGGGAGTTCTAGTGCTTTTAATTGCGTTGAGGGTAATTCAGAGAGCTCTTCACTGAAGGCAAAAAGAACAGCCATGTCCTTTTTTATGCGCGTTTTGTTGGGGCGAATCGCGTAATAAACTATTTCGCCTTTGTCATTGTATTCATACTCGTAATCGTAATCTGGTTCTTCACTCATTTTAATATTTAGCCATTACACACAAAAATAACGCTATTTTATCATAGACTGATTAATCGCTTTCCATGCTTCTATTTTTTGTTCTAATTTTAATGAGGCATAAGCAGGGCTGGTTGATGGTAAATAATAATATTTTAGGTATGTATACTGATTATCTAAGCTTGGCAGTATGTGTTTTTTATAGAGTTTTTCAGCGAGCTTGCCATTAAAAAATACCTGCATAATACTCGGATTTTTACTAAATAAGCTAATAAAATCATTGGTCTTAGCTGAAGTAAGATTGATGTTCGCATCTAAACTTCCTGTGCGTTGGCAGTGTTTTAATACATCCCATAGGGCTATGTGATTACTGTTTAGTAAGTTTTTTCGGCTAGAGTAACTTTGATCAGTATTGCTATTTAATAATGCATTCATAATTGGCCAGAAAGCATTTCTGGGGTGTCCGTAATATTGTTGTAGATTAATAGAGGCGGTGCTTGGCATCGAGCCTAATATTAATATTTTGGCATTAATTGAGATAATTGGTTCAAATCCTACTAAATAAGCTTTCATCGGCTGTGTATTAAAAAATTACTTTATTTTTATGTCGTCAAATTTGCGATAATGTTCAGTCGATTTCTATTATAAAGATTAGATGGCTTATGCTGTGATGCCGTTTTGTGTTGTTCTTTTTGTAGATTCGTTTTAATTATTATTTTATAGGATATCAGTTGCCCATGTGGTTTAAAAACCTTAGTATTTTTCGCCTTACCGAAGTTTTCACTTTAACGTCAGAAGAATTGGATCAAAAGCTAGAGGCTTTAACTTTTCGACCTTGTGGTTCTCATGAAGAGTTTACCTTTGGCTGGACGCCTCCGTTAGGAAAAGCTTCTCAGTCCTTAGTTCATAAAACTAATGGTTATATGATGCTCTGTGTTAAAAAAGAAGAGAGAGTATTGCCTGCGTCAGTTTTAAATGAAATGCTGCAAGAAAAAATAGCAGAGCAAGAAGAGCAGCAAGCTAGAAAGCTTTCTAAAAAAGAGCGCACTGAGCTTAAAGATGAGCTTATTTTTGATTTATTACCAAGAGCATTTACTTTTTCACGCAAAATATATGCTTATATAGATCCACAAGGCGGCTGGTTGATTGTTAATGCAGCTTCTGCAAAAAGTGCTGAAGATCTAGTTAGTTTATTACGGAAATCTTTAGGTTCATTACCTGCTATACCTTTAAGTACGGTGGAAAAGCCGATAGCGACCATGACGCAATGGTTGCTTAATAATAAGATTGCTGACGATGTCACTATAGAAGATGAGTGTGAGTTGCGTGCTCCTGAGGAGGCGGGTGGTATTGTTCGTTGTAAGCGCCATGATTTAGCGTTGCCTGAAATTACCAATCATTTATCTACGGGTAAAGAAGTTATTAAGTTGGCGGTTAATTGGGCTGAGCGCATTTCTTTTATTATAGATGAGAATTTGGCGATTAAGCGTTTGCGGTTTTTAGAGTTAATTCAGGATCAAGTCGCTGATATTGAGACTGATGATGAGGCGGCACAGTTTGATGTCGATTTCTCTATCATGACTGCAGAGTTGTCAGTTTTCTTACCTCGACTCATAGAGTTATTTGGTGGAGAAAATAAGGCATAAAAAAAGCCCGGCGGTTTATAGCCGCCGGGCTTTTTTGTGTTCTAAAAAAAAGTTGAATTATTTCAACATTGATTTTTTGAACAAGTTGTCCAATTTGCTGTTAGTATCTTGAGCATATTGAGCAGCACGATTAGCAGCAGCTTCAGCAGCAGCAGCTTTAGAAGCAGCATCATTTGCAGCAGCTAAAGCACTTTGTGCATCAGAAGAAGCAGAAGCTACAGAAGTTTTCAAACCATCAATTTGTGATTGTAGGTTTTCGATATCTGAAGTAGAAGCACAACCAACAACTAAAGTTGCAACCATTGCGATCATTGATAATTTAATTACTTTTTTCATATTATTTTCCTTAGTCAAAGTTATTACTACAAAAAATTATA
>CAMDNJ010000092.1 GCA_945902915.1 Crenothrix polyspora
TGTAATAAAGTCTTGGCTATGGCCAAACCTTCTGTTTGAGAATGGGTAACAACACTAATGGGGATATTAGCAAAAGTGTTTACGTGCACCATTTATCTATTAGCTCCATCGCTATATCGCAAACCTCAGGGATTGCATTTTTGATAGCCGAGGTTGGCTCTGTACTCCAATCGATACACCCTGGCTGAATGCCGATCAGCGCCCGCCTCGCAGGTAATTGATCAGAGAGAAGAGCGATAGACATCAAATCAATCAGGGTGACGTCATGTACACTAGAGTTTTTTTGCTGCCCAAGCAAACGATCCATGTCCACGCCGTGAAAAGTTCTCACGGTACCCGGTTCATCACAGAATTGAGCTGAATCAATAACAATTAGGTTAGTTGCATCTTCGATGACAACTATCAGTGAAAAGCTAAGTGTACCGCCGTCAAGAAAATCGACTTGTGGAAAATTAGGATACATAGCTTTCAGTTGCTGTACTGCATGAACGCATATACCGTCGTCTTGCATAAGTGGATTTCCGATCCCAAGTACCAATGTCTTATTCGACATAATTTAATATCCTTAAAAAATTCATGGTATTTTACTCCCTAAACATAAATTCAACAATAAATATAATGTAATTATTTTTATTGTTCTTTATGCCTAAAAGTCCACATTTAAAACCGTCAAATAATAATCAAAGACAATCGATCATCGAAGATGAATTGCTTGTAAGCCTAACATTTTTGGGCAAATAGTCTTCGAGTTACATCAAGAATATAGATAACAACCAAGGGCTAGCAACTTAAGCCAATTTTAAATTGGAAGCCCAACAAAGAGACTAATTACAGTTTTTTCAGACAAAATTAAATACATTAAAAGTGGTTAAAGCGTATCACTCAGCCATGAATTTAACGTTAATACTACAATATTTACACATTAAGATTTTGTGCCGGAAAACAGAACTACCGGACAGCGATAATAATTATTAATTAGCAATAAACCCGTTAACCAGAACCGATAGCTATCTTACGGATGTAAAAAATAGGTATTGGAGATTGCTTGATAAATCCATCAAAATAAAATCAGCTTGAAACAAAAATAAACGGGAGGTTTATTCTGTATTTTTTAATCGCTAACATAAAACAGCTTATTTATAGCCATAAATACAGGAACTTGGCAATATTATTTGAGCTTAATATTCTGCTTTAGTCGCTGCCTAATTTTATTTAATAGTCTATTCCACTTAAGCTCAGTTAATATCCTGTTAAAACTTCCAGATCAGATTAACTTTTTAATGTCCTAAACTTTAAATCACTGAAAAAAACCATGCACACACCTCATCACTTGAAAGACACCCATATCGCCCTAGCCCATGGTAATGGCGGTCGTTTCATGCGCGAATTGATCGAAACAGTATTCGCCCGCCATCTTAAAAATGAATTTTTGGACACTCAGGTCGATGCCGCACGCTTGCCCATTGACATTTAGGGATTAACTAATGAGAGGTAAAGCGAGATTTATATGTGCAAAACAGGGGTGTTTTGTTATGGATTCTTGTGGGTTTTTATTTTGAGTTGCCCCGCTAGTGCCCCATGAGAAATTTTAGGCATAAAAAAAGCACTTCGACTAATCGTAAGTGCTTGATTCATTTATTCTTTGGTGGTGGGTCGTGCGCGATTCGAACGCGCGACCATCGCATTAAAAGTGCGGTGCTCTACCGGCTGAGCTAACGACCCAACAAAGATTGACCATTATAGTGATTTATATGAATTATGCAATATTTTTTATTATTTTTGATATCTAGTTGGGTCTTTTATATTTGCTTCCGAAAACCCAGCTGTTCTTATTCGACAGGCATCACATACGCCACAGGCTTGACCTTGATCATCTGCGGAGTAGCATGAAACGGTATGTCGATAATCAACGCCTAAAGCAAAACCTTGTTTAATGATTTCTGCCTTACTTAAAGAGATTAGAGGTGTGTGTATAGTAAATAAGTCGCCATCAACCCCGGCTTTAGTCGCTAAATTTGCTAAATTCTGAAAGGCGCTAATAAACTCTGGTCTACAGTCAGGGTATCCGGAATAATCCACTGCATTAACACCAATAAATATATCGCTTAGCTTTAACACTTCTGCCCAGCCTAAGGCAAAGGAGAGAAATATAGTATTTCTAGCAGGGACATAGGTGATAGGTATACCTGTTTGTGGCTTATTAGGCACAGCAATATTTTGGTCGGTTAATGCCGATCCACCGATGCTTCCTAAGTCAAGTTTAATTATTTTATGATCGTTAACTTGATAATCTTTTGCTATTTGAGCCGCGGCTATTAGCTCTGCATTATGTTTTTGTCCATAATCGAAGCTTAAGGCGTAACAGATATATCCTTGCTGTTTTGCCAAGGCAAGGACGGTAATTGAATCTAATCCGCCTGATAACAGAATAATGGCTTTTTTTTGCATGATAATTTATTTGCCTTGAATGTCATTCCAAAGCAGTTTATGTAATTGAATTTGAAATCGAACAGGTAATCTGTCTCGGAGTATTTTTTCAGCAAGTTCAGTTGGATTTTGCTGTCCCATAACAGGTGAAAATAATACTTCGCAACGATTGGATAGCTCATATTCTGCCAAAATGGATTTGGACCAGTTGTAGTCTTCATCGTTACCGATAACGAACTTAACTTGATCGTTACAATTAAGAAATGTAATGTTCTGATAAAGATTTTTACTCGACTCACCTGAGCTAGGTGTTTTAAGATCCATGACTTTTACGACCTGCTGATCGACATTTGAAATATCAATAGCACCACTGGTTTCAAGCGAGACTTTAAAGCCTTTATTGACTAGTTCTGTTAGTAGTTCTATGCAGGCTGGTTGCGCGAGTGGCTCTCCACCCGTTATCGTAATATAAGGCGTGCTGTATTGTTGGGCTTCAGTAATAATTTCGGCAATGTTTATTTTTTTGCCACCAGTGAAAGCATAGGCGGTATCACAATAAGTACAGCGTAAAGGACATCCGGTAAGTCGAATAAATACAGTGGGTATTCCCACTGTATTTGATTCTCCTTGTAGAGAATAAAAAATCTCTGTAATGCGAAGATTGCTCATGATTAATGAGCTACTTCATTGATCTTTATTAGTTTTTTTGATGCAAGAATCGCAGCTGGTGATTTAGGGTAGTCAGAAATAACGCGATTGAGATACTCCCTCGCTTTTGCTAGGTTTTTTTGATCTACTTCAATATAACCTAGCTTTAATATGGCGTCGGGTACTTTTTCGCTATCGGGATATTTCTCGAGTACATCATTAAATGCTTTGCGAGCAGAAGCGTTATCTTGATTGACTCTATAAGCCTCACCTAGCCAATATTGTGCATTATTAGCATATTCACTGGTAGGATACTGGTTAAGATAAGCTTTGAATTGCTCTATAGATTGAATTGTATGTCCACTTCTAAGCTCATCGTAGGCCATAAAATAACCTTGTTTATCAGAGCGTTGGCTTTGTGGTGTGTCAGCTTGTGATTTTGACCCTTGATTGACTGACGCCTTGTCGATCATAGCGTTAGTTTTTTGCGCTGAAATAGTTGGAACTACTGCTGGAGTAGGTTCGATTTCTTTAGCGTTAGTGGTCACATTACTTGGCTTGACCGTTTCATTAGAATTTGCAGAAACACTGTTAGCCTTATTTTCTATATTTTGGAGGCGCTCATCAAAATCTGAATACATTGTGCTCTGATGTTTTTTTAATTCCTCAATTCGATTAGCTTGTTCGTCTATCTTGCCGGTAAGCTGTTGCACTTCAGTTTGCATTTGCTCTAGGCGCCCCATCAACTCATACAAAGTAGTTGTCGATTGCGTATTAGTTGAGTTATTTGGGGGTGCAGATTGAGGATATAAAGAATGGTCAATTACAACCGGCACGTCTGCATAAGCACTGCAAAAAATAAAGGGTAGAAAAATAAGGCTAGTTTTTTTCATGTATTTACCTAGGTTGATAGGCTAGTTCAACACGACGATTTTTTTCCCAAGCAGCCTCGTTATTACCTAAAACAGCTGGTTTTTCTTCGCCATAACTGACGATGTTAAGTTGGCTTTCAGAAACACCTCGGGCCTTCATCATGCTGGAGACTGATTTTGCACGCAGTTCACCTAGCGCAATATTGTATTCGCGCGATCCACGCTCATCACCATTACCTTCTAGCGTAATATGTTGTGAAGGATTTGCGATTAAATATTGTGAGTGAGCAGATATAACGGTAATGAAATCTGGCATAACTTCACTACTATCTAGCATGAAATAAATAGTGCGCTTTGATAAAGGGTTATTAGGATCATTAAACTCAGGGCCTAAAGTACTCGCATAATCGCCATTGCCATTCATTGCTGAGCTATTCATTCCATAGCCTTTATTTAAGCCATTGGTTGATGCGTCGTTAATTCCGCTGTTGGCATTTAGATTGCCATCAGTAAGGCTGGCATCTTTTTCGTCGGTATCACTACATGCTGATAGAAATACTGCACTTATTGCTATTGCGACGATTGTTTTATTAAGTTTCATTTTTAATTCTCTAGTTAATATGTAAGTTGTAAAAAATGTAGGAAAATCTGTGAATTAAGGGCCCCAAGAAGGTTCTCTAACCTCTCCACTATTAAAAACCAATTTTTGCTGTATTTTACCATCGATTGATACAGCGGATAAAAATCCTGTGCCGCCTTTTTTGGAGGCATAAAGAATCATACTTCCATTGGGTGCAAAACTAGGGGATTCGTCTGAACGACCACTTGTTAGTACGTTTATAGATTTATTTGCCATGTCCATGATGGCAATACGATAGTCGTTGCCATTGCCGTGTACCATCACTAAGTTCCTGCCGTCAGGAGAAAAGCTGGCCCTTGCATTATAAGAGCCTGAAAAAGTTAGTCTTTTTTCATCTCCGCCTTGACTAGAAACCATGTAAATTTGCGGTTTTCCGCCTCTGTCTGATGTAAAAACAATAGTGTTTCCGTCTGGTGACCAAGAGGGCTCTGTATCAATAGCAAAACTTTTAGTTAATTTAGTTAAAGAATGGCTGGATAAATTGAGTATAAAAATATCAGGACTTCCGTCTTTCGATAGGGTTAACGCTAAACGGGTTCCATCGGGTGACCAAGCAGGTGCGCCATTAATGCCGGGAAATTCGGCTACACGAGTTCTCTCTCCGGATGCTAATGTTTGCACATAGATAGCGGCTGATTTTCTTTCAAAAGAAACGTACGCTATTTTTTTTCCATCAGGTGACCATGAAGGAGACATTAATGGTTCAACTGATGAAGCGATAGTTTGAGGATTAAAACCATCTGCATCAGCAATTTGAAGTTGTTGTGATTGTTGTTTGCTACCAAGATTAGTGGTTGTTATATAAGCGATTCGACCACTAAACACACCTTTTTTGCCCGTTAATTTTTCAAAAATAAGATCACTAATATGGTGAGCTGTTTTTCGTAAATCAGCTGCAGAAGAGGTCATTCGGTAGCCTAATAATTGCCCACTTTTATAGACATCAAATAATTGAAATTGAACATTATATTGTCCACTACCACCATCAGCTAATTGCCCTATAACCAAATAATTTTGACTTGCCGCCTGCCACTCGTTGAAATTGACGGTCGCGGCGGTATTAGGTTTGCTCGGCATGGCTTGTTCAGCCATCATTTTAAAATAACCGCATCTTTCTAGATCAGCATTAACTATAGCGCTGATATTAACAGAGGCGCCAGTTGAGGAAAAAGGGACTACTGCGACTGGCAGTGCACTACTTACTCCCTCAGAAATTTCAATTGTTAAGGCGGCGTGACTATTTGTAACAAATAAACTAAAAGCCACAAGAAAAAAAACTTGATTAAAAAAATTCACACTCACCCCTACTAAGGTTTTCAAAAATTAAAGTCATTATTGCACGATGTTATGAATAGAGTTCTCGAAATATCGAGATTAGCTGATGTCATTATGACTATAAGCTATCAAATTTCAAGCTTTGGAGGCCGAATAATTTGTTTTTAGTGGCATATGCTGAGTCTTTTTATATATCCATAAACAGCATCGGCATGCCGTAAGTTAAAATAAAATAGCTAATACCTAAAATAACGCTTAGACTCATTTTAGTATCAAATGCCTGCCGCAAAATGTAACTAACAATCGCTATATACCAGACAACTAGCAAGGCGCCGATGCCGATTGATATTTCTTCCGCATTTTCCTGATGGTTCATTACCATTAAAAAATACAGCCCTTCGGTGACAGTAGCCAACGTCATAATAAAGTTTTCGCAGACAAAAATGGCAATGTACAGTTGATTAAAATATTGCCATTTTTTAAAGATTAACAAGAACACGGCAATGGATGAAAAAGCCATGATAGTCCGCAAAAAAACCTCCAGCGAGCCGTCGGCAGGATCGGAAATCAGTCCTTCAACTATACATCCTGAAATAATATAAAACGCCACCGTTTTCCACATAAACGATTTTGAGGGGATTAAATCGGCGGGATTATTTCTAAACCAGCATAGAGATAGGTATTGACTTAATAAATTCATGGTAAAAAGCTTGGACTAATAAATGAAGGAGAATCAGATTAGGTTTAAAAGAAGACTTATTATAACTGGAATTATCTCTTAAAAGTGCAGATAGACCATGATTTAATAGATTTTAATAACCTAAGCTATCAATTTGCAGGCCTTTTAAAGGTTCTGACAATCTCGAAATGAATGTTTGGATACTGCCGTTCGAAGACAATGTTATTTGGCGATAACCTGGGGCAGCCATGGCATCTAAACTAAAAATTTGGCTATTGGGTTTAAACTGAAAGCAAGTTGACGGAGTTCCTAAGACACGCACGCCCCGATGTTTAATATCAATTAATTGATGAATATGTCCATTAGTAACTATTTTAATGTTTGGGTATTTATCAATTATTGCCCATAATTCCAAGCTATTTTCTATCATCATCGTGTCCATCCATGCGCTTTTAGTTTCTAAACAATGATGATGAACTGCAATTAGTGTGTGGTGATTTGGATGTTTACTTAAACAGTCATCTAGGAAGCATAATTCTTCATTTGATAATCGGCCTCCTGATGCTCCTTCTATCTGGCTATTTAAAAAGATTAATTGCCAGTTACCTAATAAAATTTGTTTGCGGCAGTTTACTAATTGAGTATTTAATATCTGCTGCATAAGCGAAACATCATCATGATTACCGGGTAAGCAAATACAAGGTGTATGAGTCGCTTCAAGATGCTGTAAAATTCGTCGATAGCTTTCTAGGCTAGGATTTTGAGCTAGGTCACCGGTAACAATGATTAAATCAAAAGGGCTATTCTCAGCCAAGGCGAGTTCAAGGACTGCTAGGAAATAATGCTCTGTATTAATACCTAAAAAGCTTTCATTTAATCTAGGTAAGATGTGACAATCTGTTATTTGTAAGATTGATAGGTCGGCCATAGGCTCATTCATTCGATGCCTTTACACAAAATCTTAGAGTTTCTTTGGGGATTGTATAGCGCTTTGAGTTGTTCGGGTAGACTCTCAATATCAGATGATATAAAGCCTCGTTCAATAAACCAATGCATGCTTTGAGTTGACAGTACAAATAATTTTTTCAGCTTCAGTTGTGTTGCCTTTTGATATATATAGCTTAAAAGTCGTTGACCACGGCTAGCGCCTTGATAATTTTCATGGACAGCAAGACAAGCTATTGCCCCGAGATAATCTTGTTCATGGACATGAAAAGCAGCACAAGCGATAATCAAACCGTCTCTTTCTATGACAATATAGTCTGCTATTTCCATTTCGATTTTTTCTCTAGAGCGCTTGACTAAAATGCCTTGTTGCTCAAGTGGCTTAATAAGTTCGAGAATACCGCCGATATCATCGAGCCTAGCAGAGCGCAATACTTCGAAAGGAGCAGAGCTAATTAAAGTACCAATACCATCGCGACTAAATAACTCTTGTAGCAAAGCGCCGTCAATATGACGATTAATTAAATGTACCCGTTCAATGCCTGCTTGACAACTTTGAATGGCTGCTTTGAGCGGCAGTTTGATAAGATCAGATAGGTCTTGATGATGTTGTAAAAGAATTTCCGTCTCATCGGTTGTCATTTGCCGAATATGCTCCCCATTTTCAGGGTTGCAGCAACTATGCTCCGTCAATAAAATCAACTTTTCTGCTTTTAAGGCAATTGAAACAGTGGTAGCGACTTGTTCAGCGGACAGATTGAAAATCTCTCCGCTTGGCGAATAACCTATTGGTGAAATTAGTACGATTGTGTTTTGGGCTAACTGTTGATGAATTGCGGCACTATCTACGCGACGAATTTCGCCGGTATGGCAGTAATCTATACCCTCTATAACGCCTATCGGTTTAGCTATAACATAGTTTCCTGATACAACTCTTAGGCTAGATCCTGCCATAGGTGAGTTAGATAAGCCCATTGATAGCAATGCTTCAATTTCGACGCGCACTAAGCCCGCAGCCTCTTTAACACATTGCAGTGCTAAATCATCAGTGATGCGTAGATTGTTATGAAAAAGAGCGGGGGCATTAAGTTTATTAAGACGTTGGTCTATTTGAGGGCGAATGCCATGCACCAAAACTAAACGAATGCCTAGGCTACTAAGTAAAGCAATATCGTGTACATGGTGGTCAAAATCATCTGCCTGCACAGCCTCCCCACCTATTGATATAACAAAGATTTTGTTGCGATGAGCATGAATGTAGGGGGATGAGTCTCTAAACCAACTAACAAATGATTTTTGTGAGTTCATAATTATTCGTTTGAATGTTAACGGGCTGACTGACTAGGTAATAGAAAGAAAAATATTTGCTATTTTTTCTGAGACGACCCGCCGACTATAGTTTTCAATTATGATGCGGCGCCCAGTTTCGCCCATCTCAGATGCAAGTTGCTGATTTTGATAAAGCATCGTTAATGCGTCAAACCAGTCATCATGGGACTCCGCTGCGTATCCGATCAATCCGTGATTAAGTACTTCTATGTTCATTCCGATAGGGGATACTACAACAGGTATTGCTGTGCTCATGTACTGGAGCATTTTGAAGCTGCATTTGCCACGCATCCATTCATTATCAGGGAGCGGCATCAAGCCAACATCCATCTCGCGAAGGAAAGAAGCTTCTGTTCTAGGGCTCCAAGGTCTGAAATCAACATATTTACTTTTAATAACTTGGAATTTAGGCTCCCTGTCACCTACTATCAAGATTTTACCATTATATTTTTCGAGAAAAGCACTGAGTGCTTTTTCAATACTGTAAAGAAACTCAATATTTCCACCTGATCCAGTCCAGCCGATGGTAAAGGGTTTATTTTGATGTGCTATATGATCGATATTTTCTGGGGAAAAGCGATTAGTATCTATTGCAGTTGGTATGATATGAATATTGTTATTCCATTGAGTAAACCAATCTGCAATATATTTGTTGCCAGCCATTACAGCTATAGCCTCTCTTCCTATACGACGCATAGTTTTAAGGCCATTTGGTTTAGCATGCCAAACAGCATCATCAATATCGAGAATAATAGGCTGTCTAAACAACCTTTCAAGAGTGTATTGGCCAATTAATAATTCGCGATTTAACCAAATTAAATCTGAATGAAGACTTTTTGTTAATCCAGGTAAGTGGCACATTAACTTAAGGCCTTGCCATCCTAAATTGATAGTTGATTCTGGGAAGAGTGATGTGACAGGTTGGATCTGTGAAGGTATGCCAGCAAGTTTATTAATAAAAGGTATGTGCTCATGAACATCAATGCCCAAATCATACAGTGGCTCAATATGTTGACGCACTCTGAAGCGGGCAGAAGG
>CAMDNJ010000093.1 GCA_945902915.1 Crenothrix polyspora
AACCGCTAAAAGCCGGATTGCCTAGTGAGTGACTTATTGCCGCCTATATCGAGCTATAGAGCACGATATAGGCATAATTAACATGCACTATTAAGCTATGACGTATAGGCGGGAGAGGTAATCTAATTACTAACGTTAGTTTTTTATAAAACTAAGGTTGAGAGTCATATTCTCATAGTTCAGCTAAGTTGCTTTGCCTTATTCATATCACCAAAAGAGATATATATCAAAATTGATCGTTAAATGATCTTATTTTTCGCTGATATAGTGCACTCAACATATAAAAAACTGAACATACCAGCAATGTTTATTGATCACAGTTAAATTATAGAGGTTACAAATGAGTGCGGATATTAAAACACAAAGTCAGACACTATTAACAAACACTATTGCCGATCAGATTGCTCAGATAGTGCAGGGCATACGTTTTGGCTCGGTTGAAATCGTCATACACGATGGCAAGGTCGTACAAATCGAACGTAAAGAGAAGCTACGTTTTGATGCAAAGTAAGCAGTAACAATCTACAAATCACTCTACCGTAATGACGGCGAGCAACATTAAGTTATAAAAAAACCATTAGAAAACTGACTGGATAGCCGGAGGTTGAAAACAAAAGGATAAAAAATGAACAACTTTCGACGTACCGCTATAGCTAGTATTATTAATTTAACTTTATTAGGCGCAGGCAACGCTTATGCGGATGACAACAGTGTTTTAGAAAAACGCATACGTGAGTTAGAAAAACGCTTACAACAACTTGATAAAGCCGGTGCATTGCCAAGCGCTCCAGTAACAGCAATTACCACTGTAGTCACGCCGGAAGTTGAAAAACTGAATCGCAAAGTGAATACTCTGGAACGTAAAGTGGAGCTGCAGGAGGAAGTAACTGCCGGCTCATTTCAAAAGCTACCGGTATTTGATGTAGGTGAAAATGGGTTCAGGATTACTTCCTCTGATAAAAAACATCAGGTGCGAATTCGTGGCGCTGCTCAGGTCGATGGTCATTTCTTCAGTGAAGATGGTGCTAATAAAAGTACCGACAGATTTGAAACCAAGCAAGCGCGCATCTGGCTGGAAGGTTACGTATTTAAAAATATTTTCTATAAAATCATGCCTGACTTTGCGGCAAGCGGCAATATTTTACCCGATGCTTATATTGACTACGCCTACGATCCTGCTGTCAGTTTGTTAGTGGGTAAGTTTAAGCCAGCACTCAGTCTTGAACGTTTGCAGGGCGACTCGGACGGCACCTTTCTGGAGCGCGCCTTCCCTACGTACTTGGCGAGTAACCGCGACGTAGGCATACAGTTACATGGCGCATTTGCCAAGCCGGGTTATACCGCAGAGACTGTACCAGGTCCTATAGACGCTAAAAACTTTATTACTTATCAATTAGAAGTCGATAATGGCTCCGGAGATGATGGCAGTCCAAATTATGATTCGAAAGACACGGATGACGATAAAGAATTCGTGGGGCGCTTGTTTGCGCATCCATTTCAACATACCGGTTATTCCTGGCTGGAAGGATTGGGACTCGGTATAGCAGGTACAGTGGGTGATCCCAACAAACAGGCACTTAAAGCTCAGGCAACACCTCTCGGCAGAACAACGTATCTTGATTATACCAACACTTATAAAATTGGCGGTACTGCATCTGCGGCACCAACAGCCGAAGGTGACAGACACCGGATTTATCCACAAGCTTACTGGTATGCCGGACCGTTTGGGGCAATGGCGGAGTATGTGCTCTCTACTCAGCAACTCTCAGGTACAACTAAAGCGGGTAGTAACGTGAACGTTAAGCAGGATAATAAAGCTTGGCAGATTCTGGCTTCTTATGTAGTCACCGGTGAGGACAATAGCTTTGGGGCGATCAAACCCATCCAGAATTTCGATCCGTTGAAAGGCAAGTGGGGCGCCTTGCAGCTAGCAGCCCGCTGGAGCGAACTGGATATCGATAATAGTACCTTCACCGTTATTGATCCAAGCAAATCAGCGTCCAAAGCCATAGCCTGGACGATAGGCGCCAACTGGTATCTTAATGCTTATGCTCTGGTTAGAGCGGATTACGAACAGGTGTCCTTTGATGGCGGTGCCGGAACTTTAGCAAAAGTAACCGATCGTCCTACCGAACAAGTGTTCGCCACGCGTTTCCAATTATCCTTTTAATAACCTGAATTAAGGAATTAGTTATGAATAAAAATTTTATCAACATCGTCTTTGCAGCCGTCTTGGTCCTACTGGCGGCGGGTGAAGTGCGCGCGGCGGATATTAAACTGCTAAATGTCTCTTATGATCCTACCCGTGAATTGTACAAAGATTACAATGCGGTATTTGCTAAATATTGGAAAGCAAAGACTGGTGATGATGTGTCTATCAGTCAATCACACGGTGGTTCAGGAAAACAAGCACGTTCGGTCTTAGAAGGCTTAGAAGCCGACGTGGTCACTTTGGCTTTAGCTTATGATGTGGATCAACTGTACCAAAAACGTAAGTTGATTCCTGAAAATTGGCAAAGTTTGTTACCTAATAATAGCTCACCTTATACATCGACCATTGTATTGTTGGTACGTAAAGGTAATCCGCTACATATTAAAGATTGGGATGATATTGTTAAGCCGGGTGTTAGTATCGTAACGCCAAATCCTAAAACTTCTGGTGGTGCACGATGGAATTATTTAGCGGCTTGGTCTTATGCTTTAAAACATAACAACAATGACGAATCTGCGGCGCAAGCCTTTGTTGCTAGGCTATATAAAAATGCAGCAGTATTAGATACCGGTGCACGTGGTTCAACAACGACTTTTATTGAGCGTGAAATTGGTGATGTGTTAATTACTTGGGAAAATGAAGCTTATTTAGCCCTGAAAGAGTTTGGTTCTGACAAGTTTGAAATCATTACGCCCTCATTGAGTATCTTAGCGGAGCCACCGATTGCTGTAGTAGAAGATGTAGCCCGCAAACATGGTACGACAGAAGTTGCAACTGAATATCTGAAATATTTGTATAGCAAAGAAGCTCAGGAACTTATCGGTAAAAACTTCTATAGGCCTACTGATCCTGAAATAGCCGCAAAATATGCCAAAAACTTTAAACCTTTAGAGTTGGTTAAGATTGATAGCTTCGGTGGTTGGAATGCCGCGCAGAAGAAACATTTTGCTGACGACGGTGTGTTCGATCAAATCTACTCAGCAGGTAAGTAATAGAGTAAATCGTGTTGGGTTGATGTTGTATCAACCCAATCAATTCAATCCCCGCGCCGCCCCGCTATAAATTGTAGATAGATTATTTACATCCTCGCACACCTAAAGGCTTTAGGTATCTACACAGGTTTTATTTACCGTTCCCAAGCAGGAACGATCACAGTGTGGTGATGGCCCGTAGGGGCGTATTGCATACGCCTTTATAAAATAAGTCCTATAACCCTTGAACTTTCGATATTGGGCGTAGGCGATACGCCCCTAGGGTCGCAGGATTTACATCACTAAAAAAGCATTGGCAGGAAAGATAGTGCTTGCGATTGCAACAGGCTAATTGATAAACGAAGATTGTAGCAATTATCTGAGTGTAAAATCATATAGCTTATACATTTACATGACTGATTTTATTTAATTGCTGTAACAAACTAGGTAACAATACCAATACCAATGGAATTTGAATTAAAAGGCCAAAGATTAAAGCAATCGCTAGAGGCTGAAGCATTTCTGCGCCAGTCCCTATGCCTAATGCTAAGGGTAATAAAGCAAATATTGCTACAATAGTCGTCATTGCAATGGGCCTCATACGATTATTACCGGCTATGCTAAATCCTTCGATACTCTGTTTTTGTATTGTAGGTAAATTTTCATATTCTGAATAATAAAAGACAGCGACTTCCGTTACGATACCAATGACCATGGTCATGCCCATAATCGCCATAATAGTGAGTTCAGTATGGGTTAGCCATAAGCCAATAAACACGGCCGCCATGGAGGATAAAGTAGTTATAATCATCGCTAAAGCAACTCGGAACGATTCATAAACCCATAACAATAGTAAAAAAACTAAAGCTACAGCGGCCATAAAAACGACTAGCATATCTTTAAAGGCAATTTGTTGTTCTGCGTATAACCCTCCTAACTCATAGTAAATGGGAGAGGGCAATAAATTGGTTTTGTGTAAGGCTTTTTCAATATCTTCTATAGCGGAACCTAAATCTCGACCTTCTAAACGTGCAGTTACTGCCACCATACGTTTTAGATTTTCTCGATGAATCTGTGGTTGTCCAGTTTCTGTGCTTATTTCTGCGACTCGCTGTAACGGTACCCATTGACCTGTTGTGGTTCGAATAGGTAAATTCATTAATTGTGCGCTAGTGGTTCGCTCTGCCTCAGGAATCCACACACGGACATTCAGCATTTTTATACCTTCTTGTATTTGAGTAGCTGTGGTGCCTGTTAAATACTCATTTAATGCTAATTTAATCTCATCGCCACTTAAGCCAGCTAAAGCGGCTTTTTCGGGTAATATTCGAACCGTATAAGCATCGCCGACTGGAATCACTCCAGAATTAATATCCACAATACCGTCTATTTTGCCAATCTCTTCCGCAACTTTTTCTGCTACGATACTAAGTAACTCGCCGTTATCTGCATACAATTTAATTTCAATCGGCTCTGGTACGGCAGTTAAATCGCCTATCATGTCATCCATTAATTTAGCCATTTCCACTTCAAGTCTAGGTACTTGTTCTGATACTTGATGACGAATATCGCTCATAATCTTGTTTAAATTTCGACGCGGTAATGGCTTTAATTTAATAAAAAAGTCACCTTCGTTCGCCTCAGTAATATGTCCACCCAAACTTAAACCTGTTCGACGAGAATAGGTCTGTACTTCGGGTGTTTGTTGAATAATTTCTTCAACTTGCTGAAGTAATCGATCTGTTTCACTGACTGAAGTACCAGACTGTGCTCGATAATCTAGAATAAAACCGCCTTCGTCCATAGAAGGCATAAAGCCAGAGCCGATGGTCTGTTCTGCAATAAAACCAGCTGAGAGCAATATCACCAAAGCGCCTAATACTAGCCAAGGGCGCGGTAATAAATGTTGCAGCAAGCGAGTGTAGTGCGTATGAGTCCATTGCCTTAGTTTGGAAGGTTGTTCTGGCTTTTGGGTCGAGGTAGATAAGGCTTGCGAGGTTAACAAGGGAACAGCCAACCAAGCAACCAAAAAAGATAAAGTTAATACCGAGGCAATGGTTAAGGATAACGCTTTAAAAAAGCTGCCACTAACACCTGATAAAAAAGCTAAAGGGATATGTGTCACAATCGTCGCGGCAGAAGAAGCAGCAAGCGGCTTACTAAATTCAGCAGCGGCTGTCTGAATTCGCACACGAATAGGACTACTCCCTTCCTGAAGACGACGCATGATATGCTCAATCATCACGATGGCATCATCAATGATTAAAGCGACTGCGGCGGCCATGCCTCCCAACGTCATAATATTAAAGCTTTGTCCCAGCAACGATAAAATTAGGGTGGTTGCTGCCAAGGCGAGAGGTACTGTTAATGCCGTAATTAAAGTCACCCGGCCATTGCGTAAAAATATCCATAAAACCAGCACTGCTAATACGAGGCCAATCAATAAAGCCTCACGCACAGTCGATGCTGAAGCGACTATCAATTCACTTTGGTCATACCATTTCGCTATTTTTACATCATGGGGTATTTGTGAGCGTATTAATTTCAATTTCTCCTCTACAGTGGCGGCAATATCAACCGTACTGCCATCAGGTTGCTGAATGATTTGAAACAACACCGCTTCTTTACCATCAGCTCTGACACGTTGCCATTGTGGTGCGATGGCTTTATTAATCGTCGCAACATCTTTTAACATCACTAAACCTTTAGCATCATGTCGTAAGACAGTTAAACCGATGTCTTGGGTGTTTTTAAGCTGTTGATCCGCTAATAACAAATATAATTTATAATGTTCTTCCAAACGACCAAGCGCTTGCAATACATTACTCGCTGCTAGGGTTTTAGCGACTTCATCTAAAGTCAGATTAAACGCTCTTAACTTTCCGGTATTAATCAAGACCTGATATTCCGCCGTTGCGCCCCCCAATACTTCGATTTTAGCCACGCCGGGTATGGTTGATAGCAATGGTCGTACCTGAAAATCGGCAATGTCACGCAGTGCAACAGCAGACTGTTTACTCGCCGTTAAACTATAGCCCAGCACAGGAAATACAGTTGGCTCCATTCTACGTACTGTAAAATTAAGTGTGGCAGGTAGTTTCGTACGAATCTGATTGACTGCCGCATCCACCTGCAGCATTGCTGAGACCATGTCGATATTCCAAACAAAATTGATTGAGATATCGGTACTTCCTCGTGTGGTGGTTGATCGTACATTTAATACGCCTGGCACTGATCTAACGGCTTCTTCAACTGGCACTGTGGCTTCAAGCACCATCCGTTCTGCGGGCTTATCTCCCGCATCCATATTGATAACAATGCGCGGAAAAATAACTTGTGGAAACAGGCTCACTGGCAAAGATTGGCTCACATAGAATCCTGCCAGCGCCGCTAAGACCAGTGTTAATAATATAGAGCGACGGTGACTAAAAGCCCATGAGCTCATGGTTGTTGTACCTCAACATCCATGCCATCGGTTAGTTCATAATTACCTAAAATCACTAATTGATCTTGTGCTTTAAGTGTTGGGCCAATTAATTCGAAAGAGGTATCCGTTTCTATTCCTAACTCTACAGTGTGTTTAACTGCTTTTTTATCAACCACAGTAAAAACACTATACTTATCGTTATCAGACAATACCGCTGCTCTTGGCGCCACTAAAGTGTTTTTAGTAGAAAGAGTGATTTGCCCTTTCACCCATTCATTTAATAAAAGGCTTGCCTCATTTGAGGGCTTAACAATAACTCTGACTAAATGACTTTGCGGATCAATTTGCTGAGCTATAGACTCAATAACCGCGCTGACAGGATGGTTAAGCTTTCGATTAACGGGGCTTAATTGAACAGCTTGGTGTTTTTGTAATGAGTCAATTAGGTTAGATTCAACACCTAAATCAATACGCCATTGGGTTTGTTCAGCCCATTGTAATAAAGGACTCGCAGCGGCTATACGTTGTTCTTGCTGAACATTGACAGCAGTAATAACACCTGGTTTATCAGCCTTAAGGGTATGGGTTTTTAATGAGCCTCTAGCTGTTAAATCTTGAAACAAGGCCTTGGCCTGACTAACACGTAACCTACTGGTAACTAGCTCATGTTCTGTTGCCAATTTTAATTGAAATCGACCTTGTAATAATTCTTGCTCTTGAGTTGCTGCCGCCAGTTCTTGCTGAGCTTGTTTAACACTCAGTAAGGCATCCTCACTGGGCTCTATGGTTAGTAAAGGATCACCCGCCTGCACAGACTGGCCATTGCTCACATAAACACGCTCAATACGACTGGCATAAGGTACGCTAAGATTTTTTAAATTATTGGGCAATGCGATTACCGTGCCATAAGCCGTTAATGTATCCGTTATCTCTGAGAGTTCTAGTAGATGAGTCTGAACCTTGGCTAGGGGTGTCACCTCGGTTTCTTCTTCGGTGTGCTGTGCATTACAGGCTACTAATAAAATTAAACAAAAAGGCAATAGGGTGTTTGAGACGCTGTATTTCATAGAAATATCGGGACAAGAAATCATAATGTATACCGACCGGTAGCTGTTTCTAAAGCGATTCGCGCTGCAATTAAATGCAGTTGTAAATTTAAAACTTCAATTTGTTTATCCGTCACATTATTCCACGCGGCATAGTAAGTCAGTTGATCAATTTGATGTTCATTATTAGCCGTCGTGTAAGCTTTAAATAAAGAGTCTAATTGGCTCAGACCATTGTGAGCGGTCTTAATTTCTGAATTAATCGACGTGATGGTGGTAAGTAGTTCTGACACATCCGCTTTGCTCTGAAAATCACGATGACTGTATTCATCAAATAGTAGTTGTCGACTGGCTGTTGCTAAGGCAATCACGCCTTGATTTTGATCAAAAATGGGTAAACTCAAAGAAGCACCTGCGCCCACGGTATAATAATTACTGTTATTTTTAGACTGTGTTAAACCGAGACTAATTTTTGGGAACTGTTGCAAAATCGCAATGCGAAGTTGTTCTTCTTTAGCTAAATAACCTTGTTTTAAAGCTAATAAATCTAAGCGATACAACGTTAAATCTTGCGTGAGCTGTTCATAATCAGGAGTTATCAATTCATGAGGTAAGTCTGTTAGTTGATAAGTTATCACCTGAGTAGATGGCTGACCTAAGGCTCGATTAAGCCGCTCTTGTTGAAGCTGCTTTTGTTGTAATAACGTTTGCAAGCGATTTTCCAGCGCTTCTGCTGCGATCAGGGCCATGGAATATTCAAGTGCCGTTGCCCAACCGTGACCTAGCGCTTTTTGTATCTGTACTTTATTACTGTTTAGCCGTTTTAAGCTCTCTGATAAAAGGCTGTATTGCTGGTCATAAATCTGTAATTGATAACAGGACAATTTTGCCGCTTGTGCAACTTGCCATTCTTGCCAAGCTATCTGTAAGTTAATCGCTTGTTGCTCTGCTTGTGCCGCTGAAACCATATTAGATTGAGTCAACAACGAGGTAAACTCCCAATCTAAACTTACGACATAGCCCTGTACTTTACCTTGTTCTAAGCCTCCGCTAGGAGCCGCATAATTATAGGTCAGTCGGGGATTAGGTAATAAACCAGCCTGTAACAATTGTGCGTTAGCAATCCCTAGCTTTGACCTAGCTGTACGTAATTCTGGGCTTTGAATTATTGCAATAATTGCCGCCTCATCTGGTGATAAACCATCTGATAAATCCAAAGTAACAGGCTTTAGTAATGGGTGCTTAATGTGGTTGGCTTGAATTTGCAACTGTGCTGTTGAAGGCGTCGCGTTTTGTTGTGCAATAGTTTGATCGTTTAAATCTTTGGCTTTATAAGTAGAGCAAGCTGTTAATGCCAGTGCCAGTATAAAAAGCTTGAGATCCATTATGTTTTTAAGGGGTTTAAAAGCAGCCTTGAAGAGGTTATAGCTAAAATATAACAAAGACGTCATAAAAAATTTAAAAGGGAATTTGAGTATATCCTAATTCACGAGCAAGCCATAATGACCAAGTCTTTTTGTCTGATTTCGAGCTAGATCTTAAGCTTAGGCTTCAATTAAATGGCTGCAAGGTAAGACACAATAATAACCCAACATTAGAATGTTTTGATATTTACCGTTCGATAACATTGTGGTGATGGCCCTTAGGGGCGTATTGCATACGCCCTTATAAAACATGTCCTATAACCCTTGAACTTTCGATATTGGGCCTAGGCAATAAGCTCCTAGGGTTGCAGGAATTACATCACAAAAAAAACATTGGCAGGAAAGATAGTGCTTGCGATTGCAACAGCAGAATCGCAAGGACATTTGTTAGCTATAGATAAGGTGTTGAAACCCGTGTTATTGGAATTAGGTCTTGTTGTAGCTGCGAAACATACTGATCCAGATGTACGAAAAGCCGCTAATCTTGCTGTGAGTCGTATTAGTTTAGTTTATAACAAAGAATGATAGCCATTATTAGGCACACGTGACAGGTCGCGACCTGTCCCTACGGTATCTCAAAGCAATAGTTTTTTGTAGGTCGGGTTAGCGATAGCGTAACCCGACCTACATGCTACCTGCTTTTCTAATTCTAAAAATAATAGTCATTCCTGAGCTTAGTATCACTGAATTAGATATAGGTATCTAATAT
>CAMDNJ010000094.1 GCA_945902915.1 Crenothrix polyspora
ATGATCTTCAATTTGTTGCTGCGCCAAATGCTATTACCAATGGACACGGTTACTTTAAGAATTTTGGTAAAACACAGCGTCAAGGTCTTGAGGTAAGTCTTGATCGTAGAGTTAAAGAATGGAGTATCGGTGCAAATTATACCTTTTTAGATGCGACTTATCAGTCTACTGAGACACTTAACAGTCAATACAATCTGGCAGGAAGCAATCCGGGAGACGAAAGTAATACAATAACAGTGAAGCCAGGCAACCATATTCCTTTGGTACCTTCACATACTTTTAAGACCTATGTTGATTATCAGCTGACCAAAGAATGGGGTACTAATTTAAATGTTATCGGTTTCTCTGAATCTTTTGTTAGGGGTAACGAGAATAATAACCAACAGAAAAACGCAACAATACCAGGTTATGTGGTTGTCAATTATGGTGTGCGTTATACGCCAAGGTTTGTTAAAGGAGTGAATATATTTGGCCAAGTCAATAATATACTCGACCAACAATACTATACGGCTGGTCAGTTTGGTGCTGCGGGTATTGCAAATAATCAATATCAGAACTCTCCAAGTGCTACTACCTTTTATGGCCCTGGAGCAGCAAGAATTTGGTGGTTGGGTATGAAATATAGCTTCTAATATTTATAGGTCAAAAATAATTTATTGAGACTATTCTTTAATTTCAACAACATTTGACCTGTTTAATTTATTACACTACCCTTAGCACCGTTAATATTTACGGTGCTAAGGGTGGTAAGCTTTAATGCAGGCCTATAATATATTGGCGTAATCTTGCTCTAATTGCCGAAAGTTTAACGAAGTCATAAAGCGACTAAAACTTAACCAAGCAGAAAGCCCCATCAAATCTTGAAATTGTGCAGGTAGAAAGCGCGGTGCTATGACTGTACCTTGATCGACTAAATCGACCAATACTTTCATATCTTCAATCATGGTTTTGCCACAAAATAATAAAGGGATCCGATCTGGCTTACCTTTGCTGACTGCTAAGCGCATAAAGTTATAAGTGAGTACAAAACCTTTGATATAAGTTAAGTCTTTAGTAAAGGGCATGCCGTTTGATGTGCTGCCTCTAAATACTCGACTACTAAGCGTAAAACTTTCTTCTTGATCAAGGCCTTTGTCTCTAAAAAACGTAAATATATCCATAAAGTCAGCACCTTCTTCAGTTAGTGTGATGGCGCGTACCCGATTGATCAAGCGCATCAGGCGATGAGGTGTAGAGCTAAAGGTTAATATCTCCATTAAAACAGCCAAGCCTTCTTGGGTTACCGTAGCCGAAGGTGGTCCTTTGCCTAAAAAAGTACAATAAGGCTGAGCAAGGCCATTGAGCGTGGTGCCCAAATGTACGCCTATTTCATGAACCTCAAGCACACGCAGATCACGTTTATTAAATAAAGCATCAGAGCGTATTTTGATGTAATCAGTGCCGGCTGCGGCATCGGCAATAATGCCATCGCTAATCATGGCTCGCAGACCTTCACCCGGAAAGGCAAGCTCAATTTTTTCGTTAAGTATAGCCACGGCCTCTTGAGCATTAATGGTTTTGGCTTCCTCGGTTAAAAAATCTAGCTCTAGAAGTTGAGATAATGTTGCTTCCATCATACTGCCTAGATTAGCAATCGTTGGATCACCGACATGGAAAACATCTTGAGCGGAACCATATAATTCTTGAGAAATATTAGAAAAAGTGGGCGTGCCGCGCGCATCCAACATAGAGACCACATCCTGATATTCACGGCAAATCCGGCGCATGATGACACTCAATGGATTAAGCTGTCCTAATTTGCGCACTAGATCTCGCTCAATTTGATAAAACTCATATTTCTTTTCTACAGGGTCAAAGCCTAAGGAGCGGTTTTGATAATATGCTGCGTTAACGGCAGGCATTTTTTTACATTTACTAGCAAAGAATTCTTGTTTGATACGGTCATCCCATTTGATGGCATCCAATATCCGAATAGGTTGCTGTGCTTTAACGATTCTATCTGAGAGTGTTTTTACTTCTATAAGGTAAGTTGATGGTTTGGCAATTTTTTCATTCATGGAAAAGTCATCCCTTAGCCGTGCATTGATTTAATAATAGTGTGCTTGTAAGTATAAGCTAGCAACTTAAGGCGTGACAGATACTAGGCTTAACCCTTAACTCTTCGCCCTTTGTCTACGCTTAGGAGAACCCTGTCTAAAAGTGAATGATTAAGCTAGTGTCCCGTCTTAAATTGATAGCCTAAGTATATCAATAGATTAACTAAGTTGAAGGGGAATTCCCAGAACGGAATGAATTTTTGTTTATAGGTAAATAAAATTTACAGCATTTAAGATAACGTTAAGGCTATATGGGCAGAATAGAGCCATCAAGGTTTAGAGATTCCAAGCATGAACAAAGCACCATTTAAAAACGAAATGGATAACGAAGATAGCTCTATTACATCAAGACGCAAATTTCTTAAGCAAATGGCTTGTGGGTCATTGTTAGCAATCGGTGGTTCTAGTGTTGCTTCTGCAGCGGTACGAAATGTCATTTATCCTGCAAAGCGCGGCCAATTAAATACGCAACAGTTTAATCCTCATATCAAAGCTAGTCATGGTTCTGCTCGCCATGGACATACTCATAGCCACATTCATTCACACCCTATAGATCCTCAGATTATTAGTCGGCATGCCTCATTATCGTCAGGAAATTATTATACGCCTTCTCATAAAACGCTATGCTTAGAGCATGAACATACGGGTGATAAATTAAAGTTAACTTATTTTGAACAAGGTCGCTATGTCCACGGGGCATTACAAGAAATTAACTTTTTAATGCGTGATTATCATACCGATGATGTGCATCCCATTGATACCGCCTTACTCGATCAATTATTTGATTTAAATGAAATACTAGGCATCAATAAACCGATACATATTGTGTCTGGCTATCGATCACCGTTTACAAATGCACAATTACGTAGAAACACGCCGGGCGTTGCCGAGCATAGTTTTCACATGCAAGGTCGAGCCATAGATATTCGTATTGAAGGTGTGCAAGCCAGAACCATTAAAGATGCCGCACTCAGTATGGCTCAAGGTGGAGTAGGTTATTATCCCTATAATAATTTTGTACACTTAGATACGGGTGATATAAGAACTTGGTAATACGCCATTACCTAAACATTTACATTTTTTGAGTATAAAAGATTAATGTTGGTTGGGTTAGCGTAATCCAACATCTAGGCAAGGCAATGTCGGGTTACGCTAACGCTAACCCAACCTACGTGACTAACTACAAACGGTTTAATGGTTCTAAACTATTGTCCTTATCTAATACTTTCTTCTGCCGAGCTTTATTTTCAGTAAACGCTTGAAACAGCTTTTTACCCTGCCACTCACTAATGGCTTTGCCATATAAACTATGGTTTAAATGCAGGATTTCATCTCTTAAACGCGCATCACAACAATCGGCAATACCAGCTAAAGTCGCTTGATTAAAATTGAGCTTACCCCAAGCAATTAAGGCATTTTTAGTGGCTATTGCATCATTTTGAATACAGGCATTTTTTAAGGCCTTGATACCCTCAGTTATCTCGGTATTTGTTTCGACATCCTTATTTAAGGGCTCTGATTTAGTGCGTAGCTTTAAGAATACTATAACGGTTATTAACCAACCGATTGCTAAACACACACTACTCCATAACCAATAATTAGTTTCTGGTAGCGTATTAATGCTTGGCGTCGTTGTTAGGGTTGGTGTATTTGCAGGTGTTATCTGCGGGTTGTTTACTACAGTTTGTGCGTCTGCAAGCGCAGTTATTGTGGTTTCTGGGATTTCCGCCATTTCCATTTTCTGGCTTTCAGTATTAAACCAAGGAATGTGTATAGCGGGTAACTGATAATCCCCTGCTTTTGAAAGTATCAAGGCGATCTTTTCTTCTCTGAAGGCCATTACACCATCGGTTTTTTTCTGCTCTTGTAAGACAGGTTGATCAGGATAGGCTTTTAATTGAGCGTTACTTAGGGTGGTATTGAGTTCAGGAAGTTGACTGAGGGTTGAGCCTTTAGCCAATAAGGTTAAAGTGCGAGTTAACGGTTCACCTATCTTCATCTGGGCAATATCGCCAGACCAGTCTTGTTTTAAAACCAACTGCTGTGCTGATAACCAATGTTTTCCGGTAAATGCGGTAGGTGCAGGTTTTACCTCCAAGGTTATCGCTTTGGATTCGATACGTTTAGTTTTGGTGGCTTGGGAGTTAAAGAAACCGTTAAAATTAGGGCGGTTATTAGTTATTATTTCAGCTGTTAAGGTTAAGGGCTTAATAGTGAGCTTGCCACTTTTTTGCGGGAAAATAGCATATTTTCGCTCAGTCACCGAATAATCCAAGCCATTCACTTGGGTATTAAAACGACTGTCGTCTCCTAGTCTTTCGATGACAGCATCGGCCAATTCGGGCTCATCTAATCGAGCTTGTGAGAGATCAACTCGAGTATATAAACGTAAGGTATACAAAACTTGAGATTGTATATAAGTGTCTTTGGGCGTAGCCTCAACCTCGATAAATAAATCTTCATCATTATTACTGGCTTTATTGGCGATGGCATCAGTAATGGTCACAGGTAGTGGTGAGCTGACATCATGACCAAATTTTACTGCAGGAATGATAAGATTGCCGGCATGTTTAGCCATTACCATTAAAGACCATTGTAAGGTTTTAGTTGATTTTCCGTTAATCCAAGATGAGCTACTACTGCTACTTTGATTGAGTATAGAAAAATCCTGTTCTAATGATTTAAAATCAGGATCATCATCAGGTGAATCGTTGGCGGTAAAGGTTATTTTAAAGGATTCATTAAGATTCACAGGATTACGATCGATATCGACTTGAATAGTCGTAGCCAAGGTCTGTTGAGCTATCAGTAATAAAATCATTAGCATAAAGATTTTATAGTGAATTAAGTGCTTTATTGTGTTCATTAGTAACTTATTACCTTTTACAGGTGCAATGATGGGGGGTTTACTCAGTTGATCAAAGAATTTAACCCTGAAGTAAAATTATCAGGTATTAACCGTTAGATAGCAAACAGATATCAAGGGCATGACCAAGTGGCAGTGGCAAATTAATTTAGTGGTCTTATAGACAATGAATTAATTGCGCATCGGTAGGGCTTAAACTGAAGTGTTGTCTGCTTAACAGACTTCACGCGACCACAGCTAGACAACATTTAACGACAGAATGTTATCTGGCTGCCATTGCTAGGCAATATTTTATGTTGGCTAGATATGTGGTTGCCATTGCTAGGCAATATTTTATGTTAGCTAGAGGTCTAGCAGTGCCGGAATGATGCCTGGCAATGCCTGCCAGAAGCCTAGTTAGGGCAGCCAGATGTCATTTAAGCTAGCTTACGCGAGCTAAAATAAAATCCAGAGGCCTTAGTTCACTAAGCAATAGTTATATTTAAGCATCATCATAACGGTGATAAACATCACTCTAACTCACAATAAATACACTTCGCTTCCATTATCTAAAGTAAATCCCTAGAGCCGATTTAAAAGCAGCCTTACCAAGTATGACGCCATTTATATTGATAATGGCTCAAGCTGATTTAATATTATGACGATTATTGTTTGCAATTTATTGAAGTAACGGTATTAGTGATTCCTGATCGTCAGGGTTCCACTACCGACTTTAAGCTGACAGTCGCTGCGCGTCTATCGGGTATTGCTCACCGTGCTTTGAATCAATCGGCAGGGATTGTTGTACTGGCAGGTGTTTACCATATCCAGAACGTAAATGCCTATGATAGTCGCCTTAAAAATTGGATGATGCGGTTCCATGGTGTGTCCACCAAATATCTTAACAACTATCTGGGTTGGCGACGTGGAATAGAGCGATGGGGAGAGCAAGTAACGCCCTGTTTAATCCTGCAAGCGACTATGGAATGTGTTGGTTCTTTTTAACTAATAATGCAAATATAGCCAAATTTTTGGCGCCATATTGGCGCTTTTAGTAGACAAGCAATTTCTATAAAATTAATAATTTGCTATTTTGAAAATTAAGATTATATTATTTTTGTGGTTAAATCTAATTAGATAGGAAGGTTATATGAAATCGAAATATATGTCAGTAAAACGGTCTTTTTTGTTGGGATCAATTGTCGTTTTTGGAGCTTTAGCTTTTAGTAATGTTGCATCTGCAAGTGATCATGAAACTCAATGTTTTAATGATGTTCAGGGTAAAATAGCCTGGGCTGATGAAAAACTTAATTGGGATCCTGAAAATGTAAAACAACTCTGCAAAGGAACCACAAAACCAACTGAGCCAGGAAAATGTTTTAATATGGTCAAATCAGGTCAAGTTGAATGGAGTAAAGGTAATAAGGTATGGGAATGGAAAAATATAATTAATCTTTGTTCTGGAACAAATGACGCTCAAGAGCGTGTTGATTGTTTTAGTAAAGGTATAAGCAGTGGAGCGGACTGGAATGATGTTATTTTGTCCTGCCAACGAACTGATAATAGCCAGTCTAAAAAGAACGAGATAATGAATTAATTTAGACTTGTATTTTTTTGTAGTTAGTGTTGAAGATCGGCCATGATTTTTTCTGGTCAATCTTCAACTATATAAATCAGATTTACAGATTTACAGATTTACAATTTATACGGGCAATACCCAATAGATTTAAAGTGGCGCTGAAATATGAGTGCCTTTGTGAATAACATTAATAATAATAATAATTAAGTTGAGTAATTTAAACTAGGAAGGGTATAGCAGTGCAAATTAAATTTCCGTTTGATTCATCCAAACCAATTTCTGGTGAGGCTAGTATCAGCATCAAAAAATCAATTACTGATGTATTCCATTTTATAGGCGTGCGTTTTTACGAAAACTACCCAAAATGGGCGCCTGAAGTGCTTGAACTAAAGCCTTTGGATGGTGATATTGTCTTTGTCGGTGCCAAAACCAAGCAAGTTAGAGAAGATCAAGGCTCGACTACTGAATCAATTTTTGAATTCACCGAATATGAACCTACTTTGAAAATAATTTTTAAAGGTTTGGATCAACCTTACTCACACAGTTATCTTTTGGAAACAAGCGAAGGTAATCAAATTACAAAATTGACTTTTAAGTTTGAATTGTTGGAAATTGATGTTTTTATGCGTCCGTTTCAAAAGTTGATACGGGCTTCAATTGAAGACGGAGCAGAAAATACCGTTGAAAACATTAAAAACTTAATGATCCCAGATGCCGATTAAGTTTTAAAGATAAAAAATTATTATATAAAATTGGAGTTTTAAGAATGGCTTTTATTGTTGAAAAAGATAGCGGTCTTATTCCGCAAGTGCTTTCTGCTATTTTGGATGAATGCGTTAATGGCGTAACCTTAGCCGACCCGGATTTAGAAGATGACCCTATTATTTATGCGAATAAAGCCTTTGAACGTTTAACGGGTTTTGGCCAAGAAGATATTATTGGCTACAACTGCCGATTTCTTCAAGGTGAAGATAGAGATCAACCCGCTCGTTTTATAATTGCCGAAGCAATGAAAAAACATGAGGGCGTTGAAGTGACTTTGCGTAATTATAAAAAAGATGGAACCTTATTTCACAATCGTTTGAAAATAACGCCTTTATTTGATAAGAAAAACAGAGTTATTTATTATTTAGGTGTGCAGTACGACATTACCAAAGAAGTTGATTCTACCAATGAAATTAAAGAATTAAACGCTTTGTTAGATGCTATAAACGCCAAATAATTAATCGATATTTTTAACCCATTGAAGCATTAATCATGAACGCGACAGAAACAATCAATAAAACTAGTGGCCTATTTTTTAATGAAGCTTTATTTGGATTAGCAATACTGGCTTTTATTTTATTAGTCATCATCGAAAAACGGCATCCTTTTCGTGTGTTTCCACAAAAGATTTTTAAAGAGTCTTTTATGACTAACACTACGGCATTTTTGGTCAATAATTTAATTTTATCGGTATTAAGGGCCTCGTCATTATTTCTGGTGGCGCAGGAATTTGCCTCGCATGGTTTGTTAAGTGGTTTAGATGACGGTCCAGTGAAATGGATACTGGCCTTTGCCTTATTTGATTTGGCAATTTACGCTTGGCATGTTGCCAGTCACAAATTTGAATATCTGTGGCGTTTTCATAAAGTGCATCATAGCGATAACGGTTTTAATGTTTCCACGGGTTTTCGCTTCCATGTTTTCGATTTATTAATTGAAATAGTTTATAAATGTTTGTTTGTTGTGATTATTGGCGTGAACGCTTATCTGGTTCTTTCCATTGAAATTATAGAGTTATTCTTCATACTTTTTCATCATGCCAATATTCGTGTTCTTAATGAAGAAGCTATTTCAAATGTATTGATAACACCGTCTTTACATCGTACCCATCATTCCAGAAAACGTTCCGAGCATGATAGCAATTACGGGATTGTATTTTCCTTATGGGATAGGCTGTTTGGCACCCGTTTAGAGGCTGTGCCTGAACAAATAGGTTTGGATTTGATACATGCTGATAATTTCATTCAGTTGTTTTCTTTAGCATTTATTACGGAAATAAAAGTTAAGAAAATATTGGGGTGGATTCCTAAAGGAAAAAAACGTTAAGTATCATGTTACGGTTTGATCGAGATTTACACTTGCTATGATTATTAAAACAACTAAAGCTATCCCTGCCAGTGAAATTACTGATCCTTTGCTGTTTAAGCATCGACGTCAAATAATTAAAGGCATGGTAGGCACATTGTTAACCGGTGCCGGCGTTACGTCTGTGTTGGCTAATGACAATAAGCCTGATTGGGGTGATTTAACAAAAGCTGATGTTTTAAGTCAGTCCTTAACGGTTACGCCTGCGGAAATCGTTAAAAACCATACCAATTATTATGAGTTTACCTTTAATAAAACCGATGCAACCAGGCTTGCACAAAATTTACAGACTGACCCTTGGTCGGTAGAAATTAGTGGCGAAGTTGAAAAGCCGGGCGTTTATCATTTAGAAGATTTGTTTAGTCAGCAGTCTTTACAAGAATATATCTACCGTTTTCGATGTGTGGAAGCGTGGTCTATGGTCGTGCCGTGGGTTGGTTTTCCCTTGGCAAGCTTGTTAAAAATGGTTAAGCCTTTGTCAACAGCCCAATTTGTAAAGTTTACGGCAATATATGATCCTAAAGTTATGCCAAACCAAAAAGTTAATGCCATGCTGGAGTGGCCGTATGTCGAAGGTTTACGTATTGATGAAGCGATGCATCCATTGACAATTTTGGCGGTTGGCATGTATGGTGAAAGTATGCCAAAGCAAAATGGCGCACCATTACGATTGGTTGTGCCTTGGAAGTATGGTTTTAAAAGTATCAAAGCGATTGTCAAAATTGAGTTGATGAAGCGCGCGCCTATTTCGACTTGGAATAAATTTGCGCCTAATGATTATGGCTTTTATTCTAATGTTAATCCTGCAGTTCCTCATCCTCGTTGGAGCCAAAACAGTGAGCGTCAATTAGGTAATAGCTTTTTTACGCCACGCCGACAAACCGAGCTCTTTAATGGCTATGGTAATGAAGTCGCATCACTTTATAGTGATATGGATTTGCGGCATTTTTTCTGATGGCCTTTCGCTTAGATACTCTGTGGTCAAAAATCACTTTGCTTTGTCTTTTACCTCTTTTGGGGATAATTGTAGATATTGCTTTTGATAATTTAGGACCTGATCCTATTCAAACATTAC
>CAMDNJ010000095.1 GCA_945902915.1 Crenothrix polyspora
ATTGACGCATCAAAACGTTTCGGTCGGGGTTGCAAACCCCGACCGGCATTGCAACGCGTATCCGGCATCAGCGGTGGATGCGCTCTGCTTATCCACCCTGCCTAATATTTAGCTGCTTTTATGTACGGTATTCAGCATTAATCTTTACGTAATCATAAGATAAATCACAAGTTAATACTTCTTGTATGGCATTACCTCGACCTAGCTTGACGGTTACGGTAATTTCTTCTTCGTTCATCACTTGTTGGCCGGCTTCTTCAGTGTAATCTGTAGCTCGTCCACCGGATCTTACGATGCACAGCTCATTTAAAAAGAGCTGCACGTTTTCCAGTACCATGTCTTCTATGCCTGAGCGACCTACAGCCGCTAATATGCGTCCCCAATTGGGGTCGCTGGCAAAGAATGCGGTTTTTACTAAGGGTGAGTGAGCAATGGTTTTGCCAACGCGCACAGCTTCTTCGTCATTAAGTGCTTCTTCAACGATAATACGGATCAGTTTAGTGGCGCCTTCACCATCTCTTACTATGGCTTCTGCTAATTGTTTGCAAACGTCCATTAGGCCGGCAGCAAAAATAGCATAATGCTCACTGTCTGTGCTAATTTCGGGTGCGCTAGAACAGCCACTAGCCATGACCACACAAGCATCATTGGTGGAGGTATCGCCATCAACAGTAATGCGATTGAATGATTGTTCTACCGCTACACTTAAACAGTGTTGCAGTAAGTCTTGCTTGATTTTAGCATCGGTGGCGATAAAACCGAGCATGGTCGCCATATTAGGCTGTATCATGCCTGCGCCTTTGGAGATACCATTAATAGTAATGATATGGCCGTCAATGCTGATGGTCTTGCTGACACCTTTGGGAAAGGTGTCAGTGGTCATAATAGCTCTAGCCGCTTGTTGCCAATGATCTGGTTGCAGATTTTTGATAGCCTGAGGCAAGGCTGCAGTAAGTTTATCGACAGGTAAGGGTTGTCCAATGACGCCGGTGGAAAAAGGCAATATTTGCTGAGCATTACCGCCGGTTACTTTGGCCAGTTCAGCACAAGAATATAACGCATCTTGCATGCCTTGTTCCCCAGTTCCGGCATTCGCATTGCCCGAGTTAATCAGTAACCAGCGGGGCTGATGCGCTAAATGCGCTTTTGCAACATGTACCGGTGCGGCACAAAAGGCATTTTGAGTAAATACTGCCGCACAAGTAGAGTTTTCGGCCATTTGTATGACTAAAATGTCATCTTTGATGGTTTGCTTAATACCGGCACAAGCTGTGCCTAGCGTTATCCCTTTAACATTAAGCATGTTTGGGAAGTCACATTGTCCTACCGCCATGAGTTAGCCCTCGTTATGTTTGAAAAATAGAATGACGTTATTAATTTTGTTGATGTTTAGTTTAATTAACTGACATTGTTTACTTAAGGTCGCTAATAACTCAGGGTCTGCACTAAGCGCAAAGGGTAAAATAACTTCAACTTCAATCTGTCCGTTTAAATAATGAATTCTGAAATCATCTATAGTGGCTTTAACCATGGCCAAGTATTCATCTAATATCGCTTGTACTTCAAGGCGCGTGAGAGGCTTATTGGTTTCATATAAAGCCTCATCATCTTCGGGGTCGACATGCACTAAGACATCGACAACATCATCAAAGCGGCTAATTAATTCGTCTCGAACGATATCGCCTATAGTATGACCTTCAGATACAGTAATGCGTGGATCCACTATAATATGCGCATCGATAAGAGCGTCTTCGCCCATTTGACGGCTACGTAATAAATGGATGTCTTCGACCCCATCTATACTCATAATAGCGCTACGAATTTCGGCGAGCAGTTTGGGTGGTAGTGACGTATCTACCAATTCTTTGATGCTATTGAAGACCAAATTTAAGCCAATTTTTGCAACCATTAAGGCGACCAAGATGGCGGCGATGGCATCAGCAAGAGGGTAGCCTAGCATGACTGCGCCTATGCCAAACAAAACCACGACTGATGAAATCGCATCACTGCGTTGATGCCAAGCATTGGCCATTAGCAACTTGGAACGTGTTTTTTTTGCGATAGTTTTAGTGTAATGATACAGCCATTCATTAATAAGAATGGATGTCGCAGCAATCGCTAAGCCCAATGGCTGAGGTGTAGGCAGGTTTTCGGGGTTGCTCAATCGCTCTATGACTGACCAAGTGATGCCAGCGCCTATGGCGATTAAACTGACACCTAATATAACGGTTGCTATGGTTTCAAAGCGTCGATGTCCGTAAGGATGTTCATGATCGGCTTCACGGCTGCCCAATCTGACCGCAATGATGACTAATAAATCGCTGAGTAAATCAGATAATGAATGTATGCCATCGGCGACTAAAGCGGCGGATTGAAACAGTATGCCGAAACTAATTTTGATGGTGGTTTGAAAAATATTGACGACTGCGCCAACATAACTAGCCTTGGCTTTTAGTCTTTTGATACGCGTTGCTTCAGAGTTGTCAATCATGATGAACCTACTTCCAATAAAATAGTGTATTCATGATTTCCAGATGTTGCCTCTATGACTTTATGGCCATTAATCCTGCACCAAGCAGGAATATCTTGCATGACCCCAGGATCGGTACAAATCACTTCAAGGCGATCGCCAGCCTTAAGTTGTTTGACTTTATCTTGGGTGCGGATAACCGGTAATGGACATAGCAAGCGTCGTGCGTTGAGGGTTTCTATAGTCATAATGGCAGTGGGTTAACGATTAAAAGGCTCAAGGCTAAAAGTGACTTTTGCTAGTAGCCTTTTATACATACCAGGCTTTAGGCATGTCTTCTTCTCTGATCGGTTTAACTTGTAGGGTTCGTTCTGAGCCATCTAGCATAGTGACATCAATGTCGACTTGTTCAGCCTCTCGGCCTTGACCAAATCTTGCTGTGATTTGTGCGGCTAAATATAAATCTTCTGCCGACGGTGTGCCGTCTATCAATACTAGAGGGCCTCGATGACTTAGGCTGATCATACTGATGAACTCATTTTTATAGCCTTGTAAAAACCGGCCTTCACCTTCTTCACGGGCAACAATGAGTTTGAAATTTGGCTGTGGACGTATGTGGCGACCCACTTTTAATAACATAACATCGTCGAGTTGATATTCTTTGTGGCCTTGAGATTTCCATAAATCAACCAGCTTGGCAGAATAACTCTTATCGGTTAAAAAGCAGCAGCCACCGGCAGGTTGAGAATAATCATCAATACCAAATTGTTCTGCCATGGCTATTTGTGGCTTGCGTGAGCGTCCAGTAATGTCATGCAGTTTTTCTCGATCTACCCAGCCTTCGCGTTCTGGCAATGTTGCTGGGAGATTTTTGGCGCACAAAGGCCGCAATAATAAATCATCGGCCCCCGACTCTTTGGCAACTATGGGCATGGTGGCTTTGCGTTGCGACATGGGGCGCTGACCTATTACTTCACCAGTGATAATAAAGTCAAAGTCATTTTCTACTATCCATTGCTTCGCTTTATTAACCATGAAAATTTTGCAATCCAAGCAAGGATTCATGTGGGCGCCATAGCCGTGTTTTGGGTTAATCAATACATTTTTATATTCTTCGATCACATCAACAATATGCAGTTTCATGCCTAATTGTTCGGCGACCCATAAGGAGTTATTACGTTTAGGCTTAGCTTTGTCTTTTTCACGAATAGCATGGGTATGACCTTCTACACAAAAACCAGTAAAAAAATTGATGCCTTCTACATGAACGCCTTGTTCCATGATGGTTTTTGCCGCCAGCATTGAATCTAAACCGCCAGAAATTAAGGCGATTGCTTTTCGTTGTTTACTCATGACACTCGTTGTCTTAAAAAATCAGAACATTATACGCACTTATCTTAAATGCCCTAAGTTGAGCATTTCAAACCCTGTTAAAAAAAATTTTTTAAGCTATAATCAAAGCCTTTTTAATGCCTAAATCTATAGACGCCGTGATTAATAACAAGCAATCAACTTTTCAGGGACTTATTCTAGCTTTACAAGAATATTGGTCGAGTCAGGGCTGTATCTTATTACAACCCTTGGATCAGGAAGTAGGTGCGGGGACTTTTCATCCAGCTACTTTTTTACGCGCTATCGGTCCTGAGCCTTGGAATGCTGCCTATGTTCAGCCTTCACGGCGTCCTACCGATGGTCGTTTTGGTGAAAATCCTAACCGCTTGCAGCATTATTATCAGTTTCAAGTGGTCTTAAAACCTTCGCCAGATGCCATTCAAGAACTGTATTTAGGTTCATTGCGGCATTTAGGTTTGGATTTACTCGAACATGATATCCGTTTTGTCGAAGATAATTGGGAATCACCTACCTTAGGTGCGTGGGGTTTAGGCTGGGAAGTCTGGTTAAATGGCATGGAAGTCACTCAGTTTACCTATTTTCAACAAATAGGTGGCTTGGAATGCAGGCCGGTTACAGGCGAAATTACTTACGGCTTAGAGCGCATTGCTATGTATTTACAGGGCGTTGATAGTGTTTATGATCTCGTGTGGACTGAGGGTCCATTTGGCGTGGTAAGCTATGGCGATGTCTTTCATCAAAATGAAGTCGAAATGTCAGCGTACAATTTTGAACATGCTAATGTTGAGTTTCTGTTTAAATGTTTCGAAACTTACGAACAAGAATGTCAAAAGCTTATAGCGCTTAATCTGCCATTGCCTGCTTATGAAATGGTATTGAAAGCCTCGCATACCTTTAATTTGCTGGATGCTCGTCATGCCATTTCGGTTACTGAGCGCCAACGCTATATATTAAGAGTCAGAACATTATCAAGATCGGTCGCAGAAGCCTATTATGCACGTCGCGAATCTTTGGGCTTTCCGATGTTAATAGAGCAAGGAGCATAACATGGCCATAAGCAAACATTTACTTTTTGAATTAGGTTCAGAAGAACTGCCTCCTAAGACTTTGCTTAAGCTTAGTAATGCGTTATTAGCAGGAATTGTTCATGGCTTACAGGCGGCGGAATTAACGTTTTCCAGTAGTAAGGCTTATGCAACACCTAGGCGCTTAGCGGTTTTTATTGAAGATTTAGCTATCAAGCAACCTGATAAAACAGTTGAAAAACGCGGCCCTGCCATACTGGCGGCCTTTGCAGCAGACGGTACGCCCAGTAAAGCGGCATTAGGTTTTGCAGATAGTTGTGGAACTAGCTTTGATCAGTTAGAGCGATTGAAAACCGATAAAGGTGAATGGTTGGCGTTTACGCAGTGTTTAGCAGGTCAATCTACAGAGCAGCTTATTCCTGACATTATTCGGCAGAGCATTGCAAATCTTCCGATAGCAAAACGTATGCGCTGGGGTAGCTTTAATACTGAATTCGTAAGGCCTGTACATTGGTCGGTGTTGCTTTATGGTCATGCTGTTATTGAGGCTGAAATATTAGGTCTCAAGACCGGTGCTATAACTTTGGGTCATCGGTTTCATGCGCCACAGAAAATAACAATTAATCAGCCTGAAGACTATCAAGAACTTTTATATACACAAGGCAGAGTCATTGTTGATTTCGAACAAAGAAAAACCTTAATACGAGATGCCGCCCAAGTCGCTGCATCGCTAGTCAATGGTATCGCTCATATAGAAGAGGATTTGTTGGAAGAGATTGCCGCCTTAAACGAATGGCCAGTGCCTATTACTGGCTGTTTTGATGAGCGCTTTCTGCAATTACCCGCCGAAGTATTAATTACCACCATGCAAACTAATCAGAAATATTTTCCGGTTAAGAATGCAGATGGATGTTTGCTCGCTCATTTTATTACCTTTAGTAATATCGAAAGTAGTCATCCTAAATCTATACAGCATGGTAACGAGCGCGTAGTCACGCCACGCTTAGCCGATGCAGAATTTTTCTGGAATCAAGATAGAAAGAAAAGTTTGGAAGATCGTGTAGAGAGTCTAGGTACCATTGTCTTTCAAGAAAAATTAGGTACGGTTGCCGATAAGACGCATCGAGTTATTAAATTAGCGGCTTTTATTGCTCACAAACTTAATGCTAATGTTGAGTTAGCTAAGCGGGCTGCGTTATTAGCAAAGACTGATTTAATGACAGAAATGGTGGGTGAGTTCGGTAATCTACAGGGTTTGATGGGGCGTTATTATGCGCTGGTTGAAGGTGAAGCCCCCGAAGTTGCCTGGGCACTAGAAGAACAATATTTTCCTAAGCAATCGGGTAGTGAGACGGCTAATAGCTCAATTGGCCAAATCTTGGCGATAGCTGAAAAAGTGGATACACTTACGGGTATTTTTAGCGCAGGTTTGATTCCGACCGGTGATAAAGATCCTTATGCCTTGCGAAGAGCCGCACTAGGTATTTTACGTACCTTAATCGAAAATAATCTAAGCTTAGATATTTGCGAATTAATCGAATTTTCATTGGATATCTATACGCATAGTTTCGATGAAGTTGCGACTCAGTCAGCGGTGATTGATTTTGTGTTTGATAGATTAAAGGGATACTGCTTAGACAAAGGTTATAGTGCAGATGAATTTGATGCAGTGATAACGGTTAAGCCTAATGATCCCTTAGACTTTATGCATCGTTTAGCGGCAGTACAGGCATTCAGACAGTTGCCAGAAGCAGAAAGCTTAGCAGCGGCTAATAAACGTATCCGTAATATTTTAAGAAAATCAGAAGCGCCAGTCTCAGCAACAGTAGGTGCCTTGATTGAACCTGCCGAGTTGCAGTTATTTGAAAGCGCAAAAGTAGCGGCTATCGCTATTGCACCCTTGCTTGCACAGCACGATTACGCTGCGACTTTAACCTATTTGGCGGCTTTACGTCAGGAGGTTGATGCCTTCTTTGATGGTGTTATGGTGATGTGTGATGATCTTGAATTACGCGCGCATCGCTTGGCTTTGCTGAATCTGTTGTCGGAGCAGTTTTTAACCTGCGCAGATATTTCTAAGTTACAGTCGTGAATATTAATGGCCGAGTTAAGGTATTTAGTTTAGCTCAGAATTTAATGGAAACCATCTGATCTTGCTCATGCCCAAACAACGCTATGTGTTATTAGATCGCGATGGTGTTATTAATCGTGATAGCGATGACTTTATAAAATCGCCAGAACAGTGGCTACCTATAGAGGGCAGCCTTGAAGCAATTGCTCTGCTGAACGCGCATGGTTATAAAGTCATTGTCGTGACTAATCAATCGGGCATCGCACGCGGCTTATTTGATGTGGCGATGCTAGAAAAAATACACGATAAAATGCACCGATTGCTCAATGAAAAGGGCGGTGTTATTTCAGCGGTCTATTATTGTCCTCATGGCCCTGATAGTCATTGCGAGTGCCGCAAACCTAAAGCGGGTTTGCTTAAAGACTTTGCTACTGACTTTGATGCCGATTTGACAACGATTGCCGTCATTGGTGACTCCTTGCGTGATTTGCAAGCTGCTGAAGCAGTGTGCGCGCAGCCGATATTGGTTAAGACCGGTAAAGGGCAGCAAACTTTAACCAATAATCCACACTTTAATAGTCTTGTTTTTGAGAATTTATATGAAGCAGCAACATACATCACAGCCAGATCTGAGGCCTAAAAACTATATAGGCTCTACCTTGTTATTTGTCGGTATTTTTGTAACGGCGACTATGGTTGGAATATTACTGATTTTAGGGATGCTAACCACGTTTAAAATACGTTGGAAAATTGGTTATGCTTGGTGCGCCATCATCAGTTGGATGACTAAGGTTTTTTGCGGCCTTACTTTTGAAGTTGAAGGCATGGAGAACTTTGACCCTAAGCAGCCAGCGATTATCTTGAGTAATCATCAATCTGCTTGGGAAACCTTGGCCTTAAGATATATTTTGCCTCCTCACTCGGTGGTTATTAAGCGAGAATTACTATACTTACCCATTTGGGGCTGGTCATTACTAACCTTAAAATCCATCGTCATTAACCGCAAGAATCAACGCGCATCGTTACGCGCCATACTCGAACAAGGGTCGCGATATTTAAATGAGGGCTTGTGGGTGCTTATTTTTCCTGAAGGCACTAGGGCTCCTGCACGCGAAGTATTAAAGTTTAATATCGGTGGAGCCATGTTAGCCCATAAAACGGGGTTTCCTGTGATACCTGTTGCCCATAACGCAGGTGATTTTTGGCCGCGTTATAGCTTTTTTAAATATCCTGGTGTTATCAAGTTAAAGATCGGCCCTGTTATTGAAAGTAAAGGTCGTAAAGTGGCTGAAATTAATGCCGATGCAGAGCAGTGGATAGCTCAAACACTCAAGAATATGTAAAGATTAAAGCTTTCGGCTTTAGCTTTTATAGATATGCGTATAATGCTCCAACTAAAATCATCCGGAATGGTATCTCAATGAAAAAATTACTACTGATTTCTCTAGCTGCAATTTTGCTGCCTGCTTGTGCCGATAGAAACCAATATGAGCAAGTGATATTAGAGCAAATGCAAAAAGAACAAGATCTAAAAGATTATAAAATAACACCTGAATACATGACGAAGTGCGTATTGGAAAGTACGACCCAAAATATGCCGGGTATTTTTGCATTAGATCCTAAGCGCTTAATGGCTTATCGTAACTACACAAAAATGCTAACACTAGAAAAATCCCCAGACCCTAAAAAGACCCTAGAAGAGTTGCGCACAGAATTTGGTTCGGCTAGAGATTTAGCCGAAGCGCATAGTAATTATACTGAAAGTTTAGTTGAATGTTATTCTGTGGTCATTTCAAAATCTGAAGAAATTGCCAAAGAAGATGCGGCTAAGGCTGCGGAAAAAATGGATAAAGATAAGCCATAAAACTAGCTTAATATAACTACCTCCTAGCCCTGGTCGGGTTGATTATTGCTGGGATTAGCAAGTGATTGATGCTTAGAGAAAGCGGCTACCAATTTAAGTCGGGACACTAGCTTAATCGTTCACTTTTAGACAAGGATCTCCTAAGCGCAGACAAAGGGCGAAGGGCAAAGGGCAAAGGGCAAAGGGTTAAACTTAGTAACTGTCACGCCTTAAGTTGCTAGTCTCCTAGGCTTAATCTTTCGCTCTTCGCCTGCGCTGAAGTTGTCCCGCTTTAAGTTGGTAGTCGGGAAAGCGAAGTAGTAGAGGAATATATTCTGTTTATTATATTAATTACTTGCTAAATTCTGATAAGTCTTTATACTTGCTTGAATCAATCGCGGGGTGGAGCAGCTTGGTAGCTCGTCGGGCTCATAACCCGAAGGTCGTAGGTTCAAATCCTGCCCCCGCTACCACATAAGGATTGCACTGATAGTTATATGATCTTGCAATGTGTATGCATTAACCACGTCCATGTGGATTATGTAGGAATAAGATGGCCGCATGAAGCGGTTTCCGGGAACCCCATTTTGGGGTTTTTTATTTTATGGGCTTTGGTGATAAAA
>CAMDNJ010000096.1 GCA_945902915.1 Crenothrix polyspora
TCTAATATTCGATGCGTATATCTATGTATTCGATATCTGACGTAATGACAATTAATGATTACATGCATAAGTTTTGTTAAAAAAACTTGATTTTCGATCTTAATAAATAGTCCGTTATGACCAATGTAATCTGTTGTTAATATTGATAAAGTTGATTTTCAGTTAAATACCCTTATAGTTACACAACTAAAACATTAAATAGAGGTATTTTATGCAGTAGTTTCGTCTTTCATTTTTTATTACTTTCGTAGGTTTAGTGGGAGCCTATTTTTGGGGTGGTATCATGGGCGCATTCATTGCCCTTATTTTAGCCGTACTTGAAGTGAGTTTATCCTTTGACAATGCGGTTGTTAACGCAAGCATCTTAAAGCGCATGGATGATAAGTGGCAGGGCTACTTTTTAACCTGGGGGATATTAATTGCTGTTTTTGGTATGCGCTTACTGTTTCCGATTCTAATTGTGTCCGTAGCCACAGGAATAGATTTGTTAGGTGTAACAACTATGGCTCTGCATGATCCAGCAACCTATGCCGAGCACTTAAATGCCTCACACGTGCAAATTGCTGCATTCGGTGGTATGTTTTTATTGATGGTATTCTTGTCGTTTATATTTAACGAGCAAAAAGAATTACATTGGTTAGGTTACCTAGAAAGAAAGCTGTCCGATTTCGGTAAACTAGAATCGATCGAAATTATCTTGGCCTTAGGTGTCTTAATGGTAGGCCAACATTGGCTGCCTGAAGCCATACGCTTTAATGCCTTAATTGCCGGCATGTCTGGGGTGATTTTATTTGTAATCGTAGATAGTTTAGCGGCTTTATTTGAAGATGAAGAAGAGGGCGAAGAAGTCACTACGGCCATAAAAAAAGGCAGTGTCATGAGTTTTCTGTATCTTGAAGTGTTAGATGCCTCATTCTCTTTTGATGGTGTTATTGGTGCTTTTGCGATCACCCAAGATGTGGTTATTATTATGTTAGGTTTAGCCATAGGCGCTATGTTTGTAAGAAGCCTGACTGTTTATTTAGTACGCAAAGGCACTTTAGATGAGTATGTTTTTTTAGAGCATGGTGCCCATTACGCGATAGGTACCTTAGCGACTATAATGCTATTAAGTATGATGTATCATATTTCTGAAGTAGTTACCGGTTTGGTGGGTGCGGTTTTAATTGCTTTATCGATTATTTCATCGATTCGTTATAAGAAGCATGCAAAGTAAGGTCACCTGTAATAAATGGCTAGCAACTTAGGGAAGACGCAAGAACCCCCCCAATTTTATAGGATGTGCTAAACGGCAGTGAAGCGCATCACCATGATAGAGCGATGCGCTTCACTATCGATCAGCACCTATAGGGGGTATTTTATTTTTTGCGAGTTACTTAATCTTTCACCCTTCGCCCTTTGTCAGGGCTTAGGAGAGCCCTGTCTAAAAGTGAACGATTAAGCTAAACTGTCTCGCTTTAAGTGGGTAGCCGTGATATTTAAAACTCAATAATCGTAATTAGGTATGAAAAATTATTTAGAATTGCTCGATAAAATTCTTAAGGAAGGCGTTCAAAAAGGCGATAGAACGGGCAGTGGTACACTGTCTTTGTTTGGTCATCAGATGCGTTTTGATTTAACACAGGGCTTTCCTTTGGTGACTACCAAGAAAATCCATTTAAAATCCATTATTCATGAATTACTGTGGTTTTTAAAAGGAGAAACTAATCTCGCTTATTTACATGAACATCGGGTAAATATTTGGGATGAGTGGGCTGATGATCATGGAGATTTAGGGCCAGTGTATGGTCATCAATGGCGCTCTTGGCCCACTCCAGATGGACAACATATCGATCAAATTAAGCTGGTTATCGAACAACTAAAAAAAACACCTAATAGTCGGCGCATTATTGTATCTGCTTGGAATGTCGCTGATTTACCGGATGAAAGCATCAGCCCACAACAGAATGTAGCCTGTGGAAAAATGGCTTTGGCTCCTTGCCATGCTTTTTTTCAATTCTATGTTGCTGATGGTAAGTTATCATGCCAGCTTTATCAGCGCAGCTGTGATACCTTTTTAGGCTTGCCGTTTAATATCGCTAGTTATGCTTTATTGACGCATATGGTTGCTCAGCAATGCGATTTAGCCGTAGGCGATTTTATTTGGACGGGTGGTGATGTGCATTTATATCTTAATCATCTGGAACAAGCTAACTTACAATTAACTCGCCAAGCTTATGCTTTACCCACATTAAGCCTTAAAAATAAACCGGCTACTCTATTTGATTATTGTTATGAAGATTTTGAAGTTGAACACTATCAGGCCCATGAACATATTAAAGCGCAGATTTCTGTGTAATAAATTGCGTTAAAAGGAGCAACCACGCATGAAACTACAACACAAAGCCCATCCTTGGCATGGCATTAGTCCCGGCGAAAATGCACCGATTATTGTCACAGCCTTTATTGAAATTGTTCCCTCAGATACGGTGAAATATGAAATAGACAAAGAGTCGGGTTATCTTAAAATAGACCGACCGCAAAAGTTTTCTAATATGATACCTACGCTTTATGGTTTTATACCGCGTACTTATTGTGCAGAAAAAATAGCTGATTATGCCGCGCTAAGATCAGGAAAAGCCGTGACTAAGGGTGATGGTGATCCTTTAGATATTTGTGTTTTAAGTGAGCGTAGCGTAACGCATGGTGATATTTTGTTACAAGCCATTCCTATTGGCGGTTTTCGTTTATTAGATGGTGGCGAAGCGGATGATAAAATTATTGCCGTAATGAAAGGGGATGAGTTTTATAGGCAGTGGAATGATGTCTCAGATTGTCCTGAATCCTATATTAATCGACTTAAACATTATTTTTTAACCTATAAACACTTGCCAAGTGAAAAAAACGTTTGCGAAATAACCAATGTTTATGGTCGAGAAGAAGCTCACGAAGTCATCAGACATGCGATGGATGATTACAGTCATCATTTTAAATTTTAATGGAGTTAAAGAATATGAATTATTGGTTAATGAAATCTGAGCCAGACAGTTTTAGTATTGATGCACTTTACAACAGACCTAATCAAATTGAGCATTGGGATGGGGTAAGAAATTACCAAGCAAGAAATATGATGCGTGATGAGATGAAGCTAGGTGATCAAATATTTTTTTATCATTCTAATTGTGATGTTCCTGGCATAGTCGGCATCATGGAAATAGTAAAAGAAAGCTATCCTGATTTTACCGCCTATGATCCAGAGCATGAGAACTTCGATCCTAAAAGCAATCCTGAAGAGCCTCGTTGGATAATGGTTGATGTGTGCCATGTAAAAACCTTAATACGCGTTATTTCATTAAAAGAGTTAAGAACGTATCCTGAAATAGAAGATCTAGCCTTAGTTCGTCGTGGTAATCGTTTATCGATTATGCCGGTGACAGCAGCGCAATGGGATTTTATTTTGAGCGTGGAATAATGATAATAACTGTCGGCTACCAAGTTAAGGCGGGACAGTTTAGTTTAATTAATAATTCACTTTTAGACAGGGTTCTCCTAAGCGCAGAGAAAGGGCTAAGGGTTAGCCTTACTGCCACTAAGTTAAGTGAAAATAGTAAAAACTTGGAGTGCAATAGCTTCGGCTATTGCGTTTTAAAACAGCTGAAGCTGTTTTACTCCAACAGGCACAGATTACTTAACTTAATGGTAGTGAGGGTTGGCCTAGCATCTGTTATGCCTTAAGTTGGTAGTCAGTTTATGCCGGCAATGCAGTCGCCTGATGCTCTATTAAATCCTGCCATTGGCGATTAACATTCGACATAACCGATGCTGCTTCATGAGTAATATTTCTTAACTGAATAAAGAAACGAGGGTCATCGAAATGTAGCGCATCCAGTCTTGATATACATTCCAATAAATGTACTAGTTGATGATGGGTGTGTTTTGACATCTGACTTACACGCCCCATTTCATTCATAGTCACAATACCATGAATACCAGCGGCTAGAGCAGGTAAGGCGGCAGTAAAAATCAATAACCACTGCGCGTGAATGACAAAATGACCTATAACGGCTAATCCAGTCGTTATGAAAGCTAATTGGGTAAGCAGGTGCAAACGATGCTCAATAGTGTGCAATGTTTTATAAGTGTTTTTGTGATAACTACATTGGTCGGTAATAACGCTAACGACATAGTCTCTTAGCTCATGACAGATTTTATCAGGCTGGTATATTGCTTTATGTGCTAAATGAGGCAAACCAGAGGCGACAACTGTACGCTTAAATAACCATGTTTCGGCACTTCTTAAGGTTGTTTTAATTTGACCGTCTTTCAGTTGTACGGTATGGCGTAGCGGTGCTAATAAAGGTTCTTGAAAGGTTAACAGTGGCAATCCTAAGCGTGTATAACGAATTTGCTCGGCAATAAATCGATGGAACAACCATTTTCCATGTAAATTGAGGCGAGCTGCCATACTGTAACTAACTAAAAGTACTGCAATGGCAATTAACTCAGTAACTGGCCAAAACCAATCGGGTAAAGCGCCTAAATCAATAACACCTGCAACTGCGCAAAATACGGCTAAAGTAGATAGTAAATAAAGACACCACGTTACATCACGATGAAACCCTGCTGCGACATTAGCTCGTTGATCAGACCAAGTAAAGCGCTCCCATAATTGACGTGGTTCTTTTATATGACAGCCTGTTTCAACAAGATTGTCCGCTATATTAACGCCGTACCATGAGGGTTTAGTTTTAGAAAAAAGTGCGCCAAATAAGCCCTTAAAGCTTATGACTGCCCTTAATGATTTATCAACTCTCCCTGAAAAATGATGGCTTAAGGCGTTGGGCGCTTTGTCGGTAAAATATTCATGTAGAATTTTTAAAGACGGCTCAATAGACGCCTTCTTATTAAAAGCATGTAAGGGATTAGCTATAAATCTAATTTCCTGTTCTAACAGAGAAATATCATAGTCAACAAAAAGTGCTTTAATAACCGACTGACAATCATGACTTGTTGATAAAAGTAAGCGGTGCGGCTCATCCAAAAGACGATAATCTAAAATAGAATACTTATTGTCTGAATGTAGCCATATAACGGTTTTTCCTTCAAGAATGGTATCTCTCAGCAATTTAACCTTATGATTTGATTGATCATCAAATGCATCACCTATCCATAGTAAAATATCGGAAAATGATCTTAAAGTATCTTCTTGGACTAATTGCTCTTGAGATAAATAGACATCATTCGTCATAACTGAACCTAAGCTAATCATCCGTTCTATAGATGATGTAGCCGTTATGTTTGAGCTTTCAATATTGCCACAATGCACGATTTGTAAGGGCAAATGCAAACGTTCAGCAATAATCCTAGCCCAATTAGTAGAAGCCGAATAATTTCCAGATAAAATATTAAGCATTGTTCTGGTGCCAGCAGCATCACCATAAATCAATTCAGCCGTTGCAACTTCAAGTTTTAGTCTGTTAACTATTAAAGCCACCAAATCCGTCAACCGTTCCTCTATAGCTAAGTGTAGTGATGTAGGATTATCACTAAGATTAACGGCTGTTCCTGCAATTAAAAGACTAAAGGTAGGGACAAGTTTTGGTGCGGTTTCGTAAGTCATGGCGTGGTTTGGTTTAGTTTAAATGGTTACCAGCTTATATATCGTTCCCACGCTCTGCGTGGGAATGTATCCTTCATCGCTCCAGCGATGCGTAACGCAGTTAAGAAATCTGTATACTTGGAGTAAAACTGCTTTAGCTGTTTTAAAACGCAATAGCTGAAGCTATTGCACTCCAAGTTTTTACTTTTTCGCTTCGCAGAGCGAGGGAACTATAAATTAAAGGCTTTTACTACCGTTTTGCCCCATCTTAAGTTGGTTGGTAGCCGTTTAAATTTAAAAGTCACTGTAAGTTTAGATTAGGATTACTTTATAAAAAATGGCTAAACCAACGAACTTAACTTTTAGCAGGAAAAAGCAAGGCCCTAACTTCATCTTCATCTAGTGTTTTTCGTTCCAATAAACCTTCAACTACACGTTCAAGGTTATCCCAGTGCTCTTCTAACAAAATTTCAGTTTTCTGTTGGGCTTCTTTTAACAAAGATTGCAGGCGTTTTTGAGCTTCATCAAATAACCAGCCAGATTTAATACTGAATTTTCGGCTCAAAATACTTAATTGCACCGGCCCAAAAGAATCATCTAGTCCATATTCAGTAATATACTGCCAAGCATATTCGGTAGCACCTGCAAAGTCGCAGACTGCACCTACATCTGCTGCATTAAAGCCATATTTTTTTAACTGTGCAGCCTGGCCGGCAAGCGCGACACATAAGTCTTCAAGAATATCTTCGCGGGTTCTAGTTAGATGCTTATAAATTGGATTGCTAAAAAATGTGCAGCCATCGTAATTCTCATTTTCGTTGGGCACAATAGTAACTTTATCAAGTTGCACTTTGGGTCGCAATGCTAAAGAGATGACGGCGTGTCCAGCTTCATGATAGGCAACACATTCTGTCGCACGTATTTGGGTCACGTTTTCAATGCCGGCATTTAACAAGGCAATGAGTGGATTGCGTGCTTTACTAAAGCTATGTAATGGATGTGTAGCGCTAATTTGTTGATTGTTCTCTGCATCTAAAAAATCTTTCAAGTCATCTAAGCTCTGCCAACCCTGATGATCTATCCAAGCTTTAAACTCACGAGCATAGGCATTAATATGTGCAGATAAAGCGGGTCGCTGAGCTAAATCACCGTTATTAAGAGCAACTAGCGCACCCATCGCATAGAGTTCAGGTTTGTTTTCATCAAAGCCAAACTTTTTGGAGAGTCCTTGTGCATAACGATCAATGGCTTGAAAAATAGGGTCTTCAAAGAAAGCATCAAGGTTTGCAGCCTCTTCGCTATCAGTCTTAACTATTAAATTAACCGATTCAGCCAATTTTAAAATAAAGTCATTAATGTTAGATTTCTGACACTCACCAATCACTTGTTTTAAGGCCGAATTAATTGGAAAGGTCTGATTAATATGAGCGGTATCGACCTCATCCAATTTGTGTCCGTCTTCTTTGAGAGCAGCTAGGATTTTTTCACTAAGCTCTACAGTGAGTATGACCTCCTCATTAAAGGCATTTTTGTTTAAGGCCAAGTAAACACCGGCCAAAAAAACAAGGGGGGAGAGTTCTTTTAAGTCATTTAATGAAGCAACCGCTTTGGCATAGCCAGCTGCCGCTTTAAATGCTTCTGTATTTGTTAATGCCATACCTAATAAGCTCCCAATACATATATGTTCATTAGATAGAATCCGGAACTGCTTCCTCAGGTGATTCTTCTTCAGATTCTGCATTAAGTCGCTCGATTATTTCTTGCGCAGTGGTTTTAGTCAATGCTACTTCAGTGATCTCATCAAACCATTTTTTGAATGAATTTGAACCCGCGTGAAATGCATTATTAATAGTGATAACCGAAGGATCAGTCTCTTCAACATCGATAATATGATGCCATCTAATGCGACCTGTTTCAGAATTAAGGGTCATTGACCCAGAACTTGTATTTAAATTGATATGGTTAAACAACACTGCGCAATCAACATTCTTTTTTGATAAGGCATTAAAAGGCGCATAAAAATAAAACTTTAAAAAGTCTCGTTCTTCATCCGTTTCTATATACATATTAAAAGGTTGATCGTTTATGCCGTATGTGAAGTTTACGCTTGAGGTTTGATTTTCTTCATCAAGATTAATTTTATCGTCCCATTCCCTATCATTAAGCCATTCTTGTACTTTATCAGCCAATCTCATCAACAATTACTCCTTTTTTTAAGTTTAAAATAACCGCTTTTCATGTTTAATTAAGCGGTTAAAAGAATGAAACACAATACGGATTAACAAAATATAAATAGATATGCTACTTTTCATTATGCTATTAAAAATGTTAATAGCGCAGATAATACCAGTTTACATAAATAATTCGTTAAATACGTCATGATTTGACTAGTAAAGCTACTATACTTAAACCACGTCTACAGGATTATCGCCAAAGTAACTAGAGTCCTTTATCGATGCCTTAGTTAATAAGGTACTATAACTTTGTTACGATTGTCGTAGTGGTTACCATACTTAGGAATGAATATGAAATATTGTAACCAAGTAACATACTGTTCTACTTTGTAAAAAAGGGGGTAATGTCATTAAGTGAGTGGAATTCAATCTGCAACTTATTTAGTGTACATTCCTTAACAGTTTTTATTGCCATAATGACCATCAAGCAAATTTTAAATAAGAGGTACCGCTCATGTTACAGACTATTGAAGTGTATATTGATACTAATAGCAACATACATCCTATTGAGCCCATTAAAAAACTACCTATGGGTAGAGCGCTTTTAACCTTACTCGAAAACCCAATCAACACCTCTGAAATTGAAAATAAGTCTGAACAATCATTTGATAATTTATTTGGCATCTTAACCGCTAATCATAGTGTTTCATTAGAAGAAATGGAGCAAACCCTTGCTCAGCAAGGTCAGGAAGCTATTGATGATCGCAATTGATACTAATGTTTTAGTGCGTGTATTAGTCAATGCAACCCAGCTTAGTCATTATCACAACTTAATAGTCTGCTAAAAACCCCACATGACAAACACAGCCAACCGCGAAATCCGCGTCTTTATCTCTTCAACCTTTCGTGACATGCATGCGGAGCGGGATTATTTAGTTAGCCATGTGTTCCCCGTTATTCGCCGTGCTTGCCGTGAGCGTCAAGTTGAATTTACCGAAATAGACTTACGCTGGGGTGTGACTAAAGAAGACGCCGAACAAGGCAAAGTCGTGCGTATCTGCCTTGAAGAAATTAATCGCTGCCGGCCTTATTTTTTAAGCTTACTAGGTGAGCGTTATGGCTGGGCGCCATTAGATACCGATCTTGAACATAAAGCCGAACTTTTTGCCTTATTTCCTTTTCTGGAAAAAAGGCTACAAGCAGGCTTAAGCGTGACCGAGATGGAAATCTTGCATGGCGTTTTAGATAACCCTGAGATGACTGAACACTGCTTTTTTTACTTAAGAGACAAAGCACTCAGTCACTCCATAGCCGATAGTCTTTGTGCACCTCAGGATTACTTTGAAACCGATCAACGCTTACAAGCTAAATTAGACGACTTAAAACACCAAGTACGTAACAGTGGTCTGCCAGTTAGAGATAACTATGCCAGTATCGAAGCCTTAGCCGAGTTAATTAAACAAGATCTATTGG
>CAMDNJ010000097.1 GCA_945902915.1 Crenothrix polyspora
AGTTCGGTGCGTTTTTCTAAGACTAAAGTGCGATCCATATCCTGTTGGTTGTAGATACGATCTTCTATGACTTCGCCATTTTTATCTAGCTGGCCTTTGCTGGGTCGCCAGCCTTGTAAGTCTTTATCAATGTCGATGCGCACGACTTTATAAGGGGCTAAAAAGCCATCTTCGATGCCTTGTTTAAGTGTGTACTTGTAAATAGGTTCGCCAAAGTAATAAATACTGGATACGTCTTTGGTTTCTTTGGGCGTAGCTGTTAAACCGATGTGCGTGGCTGATGAAAAGTACGCCAAAATCTCCCGCCATGCAGAATCTTCTGCGGCACTACCACGATGACATTCATCAATCACGATTAGATCAAAAAAATCGGCTGAGAATTGTTTGTAAATGTTTTGAGTTTCTTCATTGCCGGTGACGGCTTGATATAAAGATAAATAGATCTCGTAACTTTTATCAATTTGGCGTTTACTGATCTTAGTCATCGCCGCGCCAAAGGGTTTAAAGTCATTGTTTTTGGTTTGATCAACCAGAATGTTTCTATCGGCTAAAAACAAGATGCGCTTTTTAGTACCCGACTTCCACAAACGCCAGATGATCTGAAAAGCCGTGTAGGTTTTACCGGTGCCGGTTGCCATCACTAATAAGATACGTTGCTGCGCTTTGGCGACAGCTTCTATGGTGTTGTTAATGGCATTGGCTTGATAATAACGCGGTGCTCGCCCCATGCCATCATCGTAATAGGGCATTTCGACTGTGTGTTTGGCGTCGGCTGTTTCTAAACCTTTATAGTGACAATAGCGTTGCCAAAGTTCGGTAGGGCTGGGAAAGTTTGCAAGGCTATATTCTTGTTCGGTTAAGGCGGCTAAGCCGGTACGATCATGGCATAAAAAGCCATCGCCATTGGAGCTAAATACAAAGGGGATATCTAAAGTTTCTGCATAGTTTAAGGCTTGTTGCATACCGGAGCCTACACTGTGTTTGTTGTCTTTAGCTTCTATCACCGCTAAGGGAATATTGGCTTTGTAATACAGAATGTAATCAGCGCGTTTTTGTTCGCCTCGGGTATGTAACTTGCCACGGACGATAATGCGGCCTTTGGTAAAAGACACTTCGCGGCGAATTTGTAGGGCTTCATCCCAACCTGCTGCAATGATGGCAGGGCTAATGTATTTCGCACAAATATCAGATTCGCTTAGGGATTTTTTGCTCATAAGGCCGTTATCAATAGGTTACTTTAAGATCATTTAGCCGTAGACACACTATGAAACGCTACCACTTCCAGTATGTGTTGTTCTTTTAATGTAATGCCTATTAATAAGCATATTTACGCTGAATAAACTCATTCAATGCCAATCTATCACTGGGCTTTAATTATCAATATTGGCTAATTTAGCGGCTTTGCTGGAAAGCTATCATTGCGTATCGACTATAACAGGAATAACCTAACTTGTCTGTTTTGGGTCTAAACCCGCAACTTTAGCAAGTAGCCTCGATGGAGTAAAACGGAATCGAGGTTTTTGGGCGCTGATTTCCTCGATTTCACTGCGTTTCATCGAGGCTACTTTCTGGGCTAAGTTTTTATTCAAGCGTGACGGGGTTTATAACCCCGTTACTCACGTTTCGAAAGCTATTGAAGCATCCAAACGTTTCAGTCGGGGTTGCAAACCCCGACCGGCATCGGGAATAACCTAACTTGTCTGTTTTGGGTCTAAACCCGCAACTCTACGATGGAGTAACACGGAGTCGAGGTTTTTGGGCACTGATTTCCTCGATTCCACTGCGTTTCATCGAGGCTACTTGCTGCTAACAAATTATTAGCTATCAAAATAAGTCGTTAACTTGCATTACTTATACATCTACAGTATCCATAATCACTTGCTAAGCATTTCATCCATATAAGGCAATCAAAGCACAAAGCCATTGTAATAAATGACTTACATACTTGTCTCTTGGTTTTTACCAAAAATAATCTACGTTATTTACTGCCATGTAAAAATAGTTTGTTTACTTATTTATTTTGTGTAATACTTCTAAAAACTTAGCTTTAATGCTAGATACTTTCACACTTCTTTAATACAAGTTACCACGATTTGATGGCGTACTAAGACTGATTTGACTGCTAGTGCTTCAGCTTTACGCCTTAGTCGTCAATAGAACATCAAATCGATGAAAAGAATACTGAGTTGCTCCTAATCTAGCTTGAACTGATGGAATGAACACTGAGTTGACCTTTAACAAGCTTGAATGGATGAGATCAACACTGAGCCGACCCTAAACAAGCTTGAAGCGATGCGATCAACACTGAGCCGACCCTAAACAAGCTTGAAGCGATGCGATCAACACTGAGCCGACCCTAAACATGTTTGAATCGATGAGATCAACACTGAGCCGACCCTAAACATGTTTGAATCGATGAGACACACACTGAATCGACCCTAAACATGTTTGAATCGATGAGACACACACTGAATCGACCCTAAACATGTTTGAATCGACGGATAATAGAAAAAACAAGATCACAAGCAGTAAAACGATAGCCAAACAGAGCTTTATTCACTTAGATCATCACAACAACAGCCTACAGGTAATGCTATGAAAATATCCAAACCCGTCTTCGACTTTGCTCGTATTTCTATGCCTGAAAAAATCACTTTCTTTCGTCATGTTAATGATCAGCTTTACGGCAATCCGTTTTTTCCCACACCTGATATTACCTTTGCCGAGGCAAAAGCGGCGGTCGATGCTTTAGAAGCTGCGGTGCTGGCAGCTAAGGAAGGCGGGCCAACCGCTGTGTCAGCGATGCATGATGCGGCAGAGCGAGCCGACACCCTTTATAGAAACTTAGCTCATTATGTAGAGCGCATAGCAGCGGGCGATGAAACCACTATATTAAGCAGTGGTTTTCATATTTCAAAACAACCGGTCATAACACCTAAAGCGGAACTAGCCGCTTTTGATGGTGAGCATTCAGGTAGTGTTAGTTTAGTGGCTAAAGCCTTATTGGGAGCCGTAGCTTATCTTTGGCAAATGGCTATAGACGACGCAGCAGGAACAGGGCTTATTTGGATTGATATCGGCAGCAGTACACGCGCCGATTTTGATGTGAGTGGTTTAGAAGTTATGAAGCGTTATAAATTTCGTTACGCGGCTATAACGCCTAATGGCACTACAGATTATTGTGAGCCTGTGACAAAGATCATCATCTAATTTAATACGAAGGTACAGGCATTAAGCGGCTAGCAACTTAAGGCGGGACAACTTCAACTCAGACGAAAGGCTCAAGGCGAAAGATTAAGTCTAGGAGGTTAGCAACTTAAGGTGGCGCAGATACTAGGCTTAACCCTTTTCCCTTTGCCCTTTGCCCTTTGCACTTTGCCCTTTGCCCTTTGCCCTTTGCCCTTTGCCTTTTGTCTACTCTTAAAAGAACCCTGTCTAAAAGTGAACGATTAAGCTACTGTCCCGTCTTAAATTGGTAGCCCGTTAAGCTAAGGGTTTATTGCAAATAAAGTGCATCATTCGAACAAACTATCCACGAATGATGCATGGCCTTAGCCCATCATTTTAAAACAGCTGAAGCTGTTTTACTCCAAGCTCATAGATTACTTAACTGTTGGCAAAGCCACCTTAGCTCACCAGAACCCTAGCTAGCCTCTCGTTCTAGCCGATTATATCGCGCGTAATAAACAACCCTATTTATATAACTGCCTACTTTCTCCCCACAAGCTTGAACACTTGGCTCTAGCAAAGACGCGTCTAAATCGCTGCTAAATCTGGCAGTAAACTACTAGGTAATGCTATACTTTTAGCCATTTTTTGATAATTGAGACCTCATAACATGGAAGAACATTTCGCTAGTATTATTTCAGCCGTCGGTGAAGACTTAAGCCGTGAAGGCCTGATTGATACGCCCAAAAGAGCGGCTAAGGCCTTCAAGTTTCTTAATAATGGCTATGATAAAACCTTAGAAGAAGTCCTCAACGGTGCGATTTTTAGCGCCGACACTGAAGACATGGTTATCGTTAAAGACATAGAACTGTACTCTTTGTGCGAACATCATTTATTACCGTTTATCGGTAAATGCCATGTGGGCTATTTGCCGCAAGGCAAGGTACTAGGCTTATCTAAAGTCGCCCGTATCATCGATATGTACGCAAGGCGCTTACAAATCCAAGAAAAACTGACCAAACAAATCGCTGATGCCATTGAGCTGTCCATAGGTGCGCGTGGCGTGGCTGTAGTCATTGAAGCCAAGCATTTATGCATGATGATGCGCGGTGTTGAAAAGCAAAATTCAGTGATGACTACTTCGGTGATGACGGGGATTTTTCGTAAAGAAATCAGCACCCGCTCAGAATTCTTAACGCTTATTAATAGGTAGTAACCCTCATGAGCCATAAAAAAATCGGAATCATCCTTGCCAACCTAGGCTCACCTACAGCACCGACTACCAAAGCGGTACGTCGCTTTCTTAAAGATTTCTTAGGTGATCCGCGTGTCGTTAACTTGCCACGACCGCTGTGGTGGCTGATTCTGAATTTTTTTGTGCTGCCGTTTCGGCCCAGTCGCTCGGCAAAAGCCTATCGTAAAGTCTGGCATGAAAAAGGCTCACCGTTAACGTATCTGACTCGGCAATTATCCGAGCAAGTCGCCGAGCAACTAAAGCCTAAAGGCATCACGGTCAATTATGCCATGCGTTATGGCGAGCCTTCTATTGCCACGCAATTAAAAGCCTTTAAAAAAGAAGGTATCACTGATGTCATGGTGCTGCCTTTATATCCGCAGTATTCATCAACGACGACCGCCTCTATTTATGATGATTTAACTAAAGAACTAAAACAATGGCGACATTTGCCTAGCTTTCAATTTATTAGTGATTATCATCAAGACAGCCATTATATTGCTGCCGTTGCCGCCTCTATTGAACAAGCTTGGCGTGAGCAAGCTAAAAATGAACTGTTAGTGATGTCCTTTCATGGTTTACCTGAGCAATTGACTCAGTGGGGTGATCCTTACTTTCACCATTGCCATAAAACAGCGGCCTTAATTGCCGAAAAGCTGGGACTCACTGAAAAACAATGGATGATTGTTTTTCAGTCTCGTTTTGGTAAGGCTCAATGGTTAAAACCTTATTGTGTTGATACCTTGCAAGACCTACCCACACAAGGCATTAAAGCCATTGATATCGTCTGCCCAGGTTTTGCCGTGGATTGTTTAGAGACTTTGGAAGAAATCGCTATGGAAAACAAGTCTATCTTTATGGAAGCCGGCGGTAGTGACTATCGCTATATCGCTTGTTTAAACGATAGCCAGGCGCACGTTGATGCCCTGATTCATTTACTTCATCTACACGATTAATATTCGTGCATGATCTGATTTTAATCCCCCCTACCCCCCTTTTTCAAAGTGGGGTATCTGGATGTAGGTCGGGTTAGCGACAGCGTAACCCGACACAATCGCAACATGTCGGGTTACCCGACCTACGCCAAAGAGGCTAAACTATGAAAGAAACGCTATTACAAAGCTGGCAAGCACTGTGGCCAGTCGTTAAATCTACTCAGGCTCTGGCTACGGGCGTCGGCATCTTAGACGAAAGCGCCTTTAATACCATGGAAGTCGATAAGCTGTTTGATGCGGTCAATCATGCCGAAACGCTGGTAGGTCAAGCCACTTTATTTCGCTCGTTAACCCAACCCTCTGATGACATTGATCATCTTCAAGCAAAACAAGAGGCTGTCAAAGAATTACAAGCGAACCCTGAACTTAAAGCAGCTTTAGAACGCTTGATTATTAATGCGGCGAGTCATGAAAACAATTTTTACACTTTATTATTTGGTGAGTTTTTAGGTACTTTTGGTACCGCTAGAGAAGCTCATGAAATTGAAGGCTCTGGTTATTTACAATATAAGCGCGGCATAAAGTTGTTACTGGAATTAGTAGAACAGACTTACCGCATAGATCCGCCACAAAGCCCTTACTTAAACGCGCTATTCGCAAAAATAAAAGCTTACGAGAACTCTCGAGCTTATTCGTTAATGCAAGGCCCCGCTTATATTTCTGAAGCGGGCATACAATCTAAGCAAGAAAGAGCGAATTCTTTTTCACCCGCCATCATTTTTAAACCCAGTTTATTTAAACCCCTGTTGATCAGCTTGTTTTTTGGGTTGGTTTGGGCATTAGCGCATTTCTTCCCTACGGATATGTTTAATATTTCCGTTGAAGCCATACCAACAGCGACTATTTTCGTCATTCCCTTGTTATTGGTCTATTATCCGATAGTCGGCAGCTTTGACCGAGACAGCTGTATTATTCCTTTAAGAAATGAATTTAAAAAATCGATTGATGTGGCTGAAACGTTAGATGCCCTAGGTCAACTCGATGAATTACTGTCGTTTATTAAGTTTTCTGAAGCGATGGCTAATCCTACGGTATTGCCTACACTGATAGCTAGCGAACATCACCGCATTAATTTAAGCGCGGCTAAAAATCCTATCTTAGGTAAAGGCCATGCTGATTATGTCGGTAATGATTTTAGCTTAGAAGACGACAAATTAGTGCTGATTACCGGCCCTAACAGTGGTGGTAAAACCGCCTTTTGTAAGACTATTAGCCAGATTCAATTGCTCGCGCAAATCGGTTGTTTTGTACCGGCAACTGCCGCTATCTTAACGGTTGCTGATAGAATTTTTTATCAAGTCTCTGAAGTGAGTCATTTGAACGATGGCGAAGGTCGCTTTGGTACCGAATTAAAGCGCACCAAAGATATTTTTCTAGCCACTAGCCCTAAAAGTTTAGTCATCTTAGATGAACTTTCCGAAGGCACGACCTTTGAAGAAAAGATGGAGTCTTCAACTAACGTACTCAACGGTTTTTACCGTAAAGGCAATAGCACTATTTTAATTACTCACAATCATCAACTGGTTGATCATTTTGCAAAACTGCGGGTAGGTTTAGCCAAGCAAGTTGAGTTTGCAAATGAAGCACCGACTTATAAATTAATTGACGGCATATCGCGCGTCAGTCACGCTGATCGTGTTGCTAAAAAGATCGGTTTTTCAAAAGAAGACATAGAACATTATTTAACGGATACAAAATGACATTAGGCACTCCATTAAGCGGCAATGCCACCAAAGCTTTATTATTAGGCAGTGGTGAGTTAGGTAAAGAACTGGCTATTTCTCTGCAACGCTATGGCGTTGAAGTTATTGCAGTAGACCGTTATGAAAATGCCCCCGCTCACCAAGTCGCTCATCGGTGTTATGTGATCGATATGACCGATGCCGTAGCCGTCAAAAAACTAATTGCTCTTGAGCAACCGCACTTTATTATTCCTGAAATTGAGGCAATAGCCACCACAGCGCTGGCTGAAATTGAAGCTGAAGGCTTGTGTACTGTGGTACCTAATGCCAGAGCTATACAATTAACCATGAATAGAGAAGGCATACGCACCTTAGTCGCCCAGCAGTTAAAGCTGCCGACTTCAGCCTATGCTTTTGCACAAAGTTATGAGGAATTACAGGCTGCGGTAGACGCAGGCATTGGTTATCCGTGCTTTATTAAGCCGACTATGTCATCATCCGGCAAAGGCCAATCTATGGTTAAAGAGCCTGAGCAGCTTAAAGCGGCTTGGGATTACGCTAAAGCCAGTGGTCGAGTGAATACAGGTAAAGTGATCGTTGAAGCCAAGATCGATTTCGATTTTGAAATTACCTTGCTCTCAGTCCGCGCCTTAGATGCCAATCAAGTGATTCAAACGTATTTTTGTGCACCTATCGGACATCGCCAAGAAAACGGTGATTATCGAGAAAGCTGGCAGCCGCAGATTATGAGCGCAGCTTCTTTAGCCTTATCTCAAGATATTGCTTTTAAAGTCACGCAGGAAATTGGCGGACTAGGCTTGTTTGGCGTAGAGTTATTTATCCAAGGCGATAAGGTATGGTTTAGTGAAGTCAGCCCTAGACCGCATGACACCGGCATGGTAACGATGGTCACCCAGAAACAAAATGAATTTGAATTACACGCTAGAGCTATTTTAGGCTTACCAGTGAATACTGCTTTGCAACAAGCAGGAGCCAGTGCGGTTATTTTAGGCGGCGTTGATGCTATGGCTGTGAGTTATGAGGGCTTAGCACAAGCACTCACAATCCCTGATAGCGAAGTAAGATTATTCGGCAAACCCGAAGCTTTTACCCACCGACGCATGGGGGTTGCTTTAGCCAGCGCCGGCAGCGTTGATGAGGCTAAAAACAATGCGATTAAAGCAGCAAGTTATGTAATGATTAAAGTATAAGTCTATAAATGTAGGTTGGGTTAACGGCTCTATCGTTAACTTAACATTAAAGCTCCGTCATGTTGGGTTGCGAAAAGCATGCAACCCAACCTATGCGACTACAATAATGACCGCTTAAAATAACCACTACGCTAATCAACAAGGTGTAAAAGTAATGAAATTTGTCGTTATGCTAGCTATGTTATTAAGCTCTACTCAAGTAGTGGCCGATATTTATAAGTTTGTCGATACGGATGGCCGTATTTACTATACCGATGAACCTCGGAATAAACTTTATAAGCTCATCATTAAATCACTACCGCCGGCACCCATTCCAGTTTCTGCTTCTGCTTTAAGAGCCGACTATTTCAAAAATCAAAACTTTAGCGGAGCTAACAAAAAAAGATTTACAGATCTTATAGAACAAACTGCTTATAAACACCAGGTTGATGCCAAATTAGTACATGCAGTCATTCAAACAGAATCAGCTTACAATGCCGATGCGCAATCACCTAAAGGCGCAGTTGGGCTGATGCAATTAATGCCAGATACGGCCAAACGCTTTGGTGTAATCGACCGCAATGATCCTGATCAAAATGTCGATGGTGGCATACGCTACTTAAAACACTTAATGACCTTATTTAATCCCAAGATAGACCTTGCATTAGCCGCCTATAATGCCGGTGAAAATGCCGTCATGCGCAATAACAACACTATTCCGCCCTACCCTGAAACTCAAAATTACGTTAAACAGGTCTTAGCTCTATACCGTCAATAAGCGAAATCATCACTTAATTAGCTAGCGTCTTTTTACTAACACATTTTGACAGCCGCCCTTTTACATGTTAGTTTTATACCTAATTTTAGCTTTATGTAAATAAAGTAT
>CAMDNJ010000098.1 GCA_945902915.1 Crenothrix polyspora
GATGCTTTTTTTAATAAATCGTTATCTGATTTTAATTGACGATTTTCTAACTCAAGCTGCCTGATGCGTTGTTGTTCAACTGTTAGCGGTTTACCAATCCCACTATTGCCAAGCTGTTCAGCTTCTACCTGTTTTACCCAGCGACGTACCGCAGTTTCGCCAATACTCATATCAGTACAAACCTGGCCAACACTTAAGCCTTGCTGTTTGATAAGTTTAACGACTTCTAATTTAAACGTGGTATCAAATACTCGACGTTCTTTATTCATGATGATTTCCCCATTTTGATTGATTAAGTATATCAACCTATCTGGGTGTCTGTTTTTATTAGACCACTACACATAAGTCTTTCTAAATACTATGTATGCCGTCACTTCAGCATGGACTGCTGGAATCTAGTACACATGGATGTTAAAGACAGGATTATAGTATGTGCTGAGGAAGTTAGCGCATCATTTGTAATCATTTGTGTTATAGGATGCGCCTCCTGCGTCGGCACATCCTATAACACTGCTCAAAAAACCCGGGTTCAACCAGAGACAAATCTTCGGCAGTTTTTCCGGAAAAAAAGGCGGAGAGATGCACCCGGTCATAAGCCGGTCTGGGTTCTTCACAAAAAGTGACAATTTCATAATTTTCGTTAGCGGGACTGGCAACCAGATTGACCAGAAAATGCTGCCCAACCATACCGTTGCCAATGACGACCAGTGTTTTTTTAATATTCATAACCCACCTCAATAATTTTGATGCTCAAGCGCTTGTAACCGGCTTGGCATTTAGAAATTTATATTGCCTTGCACCCAAATTTTTTGGGTATCGGTACTGTATTGATCGGCGTTGTAATAAGCGTATCTCGCTAACAGCGTATAGTGTTTGCCAAATTTTTTGGACGCCATTAAATCCCACTCATTACCGTAATGCGTGTTGCCGGTGTCATCATAAAAGGCATGATAAACCCCGCTTAAGCTGACTTCCCCGCGATCTAGGCTGGTTGTGACTGTGCCGAATACATCCCGAATACCATTGTCAGGTGTGGTCAGGAATTGATCAGCCCAGCCCTGAAAGGCAAAGTTTGTACCCAACGGAGTTTGAAAAGCCTTATTTTTGCCAACGCCGTCAAGTTGTTCCATCGCGCCTTGAAAACTGAACATATAAGCGGTAAATCCGCCCATCAGATTGTAGCGGTTGACCGTATAGCTATTTGGGTTGCTCTGGTAATTAGATTGGCTGCTCCATTCTGCCGTGTACTGCAGGCCGAAGTTATCACTCAATTTGAATGAGTCCCCCTGTTTTTGATAATTGGTCAGACGCAGCCCGTAAGTCTGGTTTGATTTGTAATAGACGGCGTTTGCGCCTGGGTCTGTATAATCAAGCCAATAGCCATAGCCGACCATGTTGCCGTAATCACCGAGTTTATAATTAACATTAAGTATCGGTGCGGTTACACCTTCGGTGGTAGTCGTAATCGTTTTTACCCGGCCGATATACCCGGCATTAACGGTCAAACCGAACAACTGTTGATTGTTGTGGGTAATCAGAACCGAGTCAAAGGTTTGTTGTAACTGCCGCCAGCCCACGTTCCCGATAAAACGTTGGTCATCAAACTGGATGACTTGCCGCCCGCCCTTAATAAGGGTATCCGCAATACCTGCATAACTGATCCATAGCTGATCGAGTTCACTTTCGTAAGGATCAACAACCGTTGAGTAGCCGGTTTTATCGTTACGCGTGCTGTTGTAATTCGAGTCCATGGCATAGACGCCTTGGTATTCGGCATAACCTTGCAGGCCATGAAATACCGGCGAAAGTAAACCCAGTCGCAGGCGTGTTGTAACGGCGTTGGCGGTACGAGGCTGTCTTGCGGCAGGTGCGCCGTTGAGTAGTCGATTCCTGACGTTGTCCTGATTGACGTTTTCAAAGCGCGTGTTGAGATCAATCTTTACTGCGCCATTTTTACCGTAATGATAAAAGTTAAGTGCATCTTCAATATCTTGGGTCATATCAGCCAATACAACTGGACTCATAAATGACATCGATAATACGACTGCCGATAATGGATTTTTTAGTTGTTGCTTAAGCATAAAGCCACCTTAGGTTTGAATTGAAAGTCTTTGTATAAATAAATAACGCTTAATGCGAACGATCACATTCCGCTAAAAAAGTGAGTATGCTTTCTCGATATTTATAATAATCAGGATGTGCCAATAAGGCTTTTCGGGTGCGAGGTCTAGGTAAATCTATAGTTTCTATTTTGCCGATTTTGGCATGAGGTCCATTAGTCATCATGACTACGCGATCAGACAGCAAAATAGCCTCATCAACATCATGAGTCACTACGATAGCGGTAACCTGAGTACGCTCCCAAACTTCCATTAATACCGCTTGTAATTCCCAACGCGTTAATGAATCCAACATGCCAAAGGGTTCATCTAGCAACAGTAACTTTGGCGACAAGGCAAAAGCTCTTGCGATACCGACTCGTTGACGCATACCGTTAGACATTTCGGCCGCTTTCTTATATAGAGCATCACCCAAACCGACACGGGTCAAATAATATTCAACAATATCATTGCGTTCAGTACGACTAATATGCGGATAGACTTTATCTACACCCAAGGAGACGTTTTCAAAAGCACTTAGCCAAGGAAACAAACTGGGCGCTTGAAACACTACGCCACGATCAGGGCCTGCGGCATCTATTTCTCGATTATCTAAAACGATAACACCTTCAGAGATACTGTTTAATCCGGCTGTCATTGATAATACTGTCGACTTACCGCAACCTGAATGACCAATAATAGAGATAAACTCACCTTTTTTTATTTTCAGATCAAAGCCATCAACCACTTTCACCGTGCTATTGCCATCAGGAGTCGGGTAACTCTTTGACAGTTGAGAAAAGTCCACATAACGCGGCCTACCTAAGTCAGCTTGTGTGGACTTTATAGAAGAAACACCGTGTTGCCATTCATGATGAGTATTAGGTAGAGCCTCTGGTAACGCGACGCTATCCGAGCTAGAGTACTGAGTCTTTTCTATACCCATCGCCATCAGATATTGAGTGATTTCAGCGCGGCACTTCTTAAATTCTTCATTATGATTTAAGGCTGCTCTATCGCGTGGTCGTTCGATATTGATCACAAATTCGGGGCCGAAGCTTGCATCTGGCCCCGGATTTAAAGGAATCACTCGATCAGCCATATAAATGGCTTCATCGACATCATTAGTAATTAAAATGACTGTTTTCTTTTCTTGTGCCCAGATTTGTAAGATCTCATCCTGCAAATTGCCACGCGTTAACGCATCTAAGGCACTGAGTGGTTCATCCAATAATAAAATATCAGGTCTAGCTGCCAGTGCTCTGGCCACATTAACACGTTGCCGCATGCCACCTGACAACTCAGCGGGCTTCTTATCCATAGCCGCACCTAAGTTCACCATACGAATATATTTTTCAGCATGCGCTCTACGTTGCGTAGGAGTCCAGTCTTTAAAAAGTGCATCTACCGCTAAAGCTACATTTTCATAAACACTAAGCCAAGGCATCAAAGAATAATTTTGAAAGACCACGCCCCGATCTGGCCCTGGCCCAGTGATAGCATTGCCCTGTTTTAAGACTTCGCCACTATCGGCTGATATCAAACCCGCGATCAATGAAATGAGTGTACTTTTACCACTACCAGAGAAACCAACGATAGCAATAAACTCGCCCTCGTTAACAGTCAAATTAATATTTTTAAGGATGGCGGCATCGCCATAGCCTTTGCAAACATCTTTCAATTCTACTAACGGTAATTGTGCTTCATTTGCCGGTAATAACGGTGCCATACACTCATTTAACTCCATGACTTTATATTTTAAGACTGACATAACAAACTCCTGATTAAAGCTCTCTTCCGAAAGAGAATACTTTTTGAAAGGACTGCATAATCCTATCCAAAATAAAACCGATAATGCCAATAGTGAATACCGCCACTATGATTCGACCTAAAGAGTTTGAACTACCATTCTGAAACTCATCCCAAATAAACTTGCCTAGCCCTGGATTTTGCGCAAGCATCTCGGCGGCAATCAAGACCATCCAACCCACACCCAATGACAGACGCATACCCGTAAAAATAAAAGGTAAAGCTGAAGGTAAAATGATTTTTCTAATCTGTGTCATCCAGTTAAGACGTAAGACTTTAGCAACGTTAACCAAATCTTTATCAATAGACGAAACCCCAATGGCGGTATTAATCAATGTGGGCCATAAAGAGCAAAGCGTTACGGTAATCGCTGAGGTTAAAAAAGATTTTTCAAACCATGAATCAGGTGTAGTGACATAAACTGCACTCACGACCAGCGTCACAATAGGCAACCAAGCTAAAGGTGATACCGGTTTAAAGATTTGAATCAGCGGATTAATAGCCGTATTAACCAAAGGACTCATACCGCAAAGCAAGCCCAATGGAATGGCTATCAAGGTCGCAATAATAAAACCTGCAAACACCGTGTACAGACTGGTAAAAATCTTATCAAAATAAGTGGCTTGTCCATTGTAGGGACGAACTCTAATTTCAGCATCTGGATTTTCAGCCAATGTTTGTTGATTACGTTGTTGCTGATGTTGATAAAAAGCCACTTTTTTAGCTCTTTCTGCACTATGTTCTGCCACTAATCCAGATGCCTCTTGCCAGACTGCAACAGGCCCAGGAATAGCGCCTAAACTGGTATTAATCTTAGAAGCAGATACATTCCAAAGTACTAAGAACACTGCAAAGGCAATAATCGGCACGCCCATAATCAAAAACAACTGGCGAATTTGTAGTACGGGGTTTTCACCCGCAGCTATTTTTACCAAAGGCACAAACCAAGTTAAACCGGTGATATTGAAAAATTTAATAAGTTGCTTATACATAGTCCCTACCTTTAAGTGTGATAAGTCGGATGAGTCAACAACCCGACTTAATGCTGCTCTTTGTAAACGCGTGTTACTCAACCACCTTGCCTGCTACGACTTTTTGCTTGCCTTTAAGCCCGATAGCAAATTGAGTCAGGTATTCATTCGGTTTGATGCTGTTAAAAACAATGCCATCAATGTAATCAGAACTAGGGGCTTTAAAGCCGGTTTCATTTTCAGCGGGAAAATCACTGGCCTTAGCTTTACCTTCTGCAATAAGCGCCTTCGCTGCTGCCATAAAGATATCGGGTCTATAAACTTTTTTAGCCGTTTCTAAATACCAAGCATCTGGTTTTTGTTCGTTGATTTGTCCCCAACGACGCATTTGCGTTAAGCTCCAAATAGCATCACTGTAATAAGGATAAGAGCCGTTATAACGAGAGAAAACATTAAAATCGGCCAACGTACGTTTATCACCTTTTTCATACTCAAAGGTACCGTTCATACTGTTGGCAATAACTTCATAATCCGCACCCACATACTGTTTTTGTGAAAGCATTTCCACGCCTTCATTACGATTCTTATTGTTTTCTGCATCCAACCACATCGAAGCACGTATCAAGGCTTTGATTATGGCTAGATGAGTTTTAGGATTTTTGTCGGCAAATTCTTTAGTCACGCCAAAGATTTTTTCTGGAGTATTTTTCATCAATTCATAGTCACTGATCACCGGCACGCCTATGCCTTTAATAACGGCTTGTTGATTCCACGGCTCACCCACGCAATAGCCAGCAATCGTGCCTGAGTCCATGGTCGCGGGCATTTGCGGTGGAGGAGTAACTGATAACAAAGCATCTGCATCAATCTGACCTGAAGTATCTTGAGGCGGTGCGTAATAACCTGGCTTAATACCACCGGCCGCCAACCAATAACGTAACTTCATATTATGAGTACCTACGGGGAACGTCATCGCCATGTTGAACGGCTTGCCTGCACTTTTGTACTTTTCAATGATCGGTTTTAAAGCATCCGCTTTAATAGGATGTACTGGTTTTCCATCTTTTAGCGGCACTTGCTCTTTCATTTGCTTCCAGACCTCATTGGAGACCGTAATCGCATCACCATTTAAAGTCATGGTAAAAGCACTGACAATGTCCGCCTTAGTGCCATAACCAATAGCCGTTCCAAATGGCAAGGTCGCTAACATATGAGCACCATCCAATTCACCGTTAATAACGCGATCTAATAAAACTTTCCAATTTGCTTGAGCTTCTAGCTGTACCGAAAGGCCTTCGTCATCAAAATAGCCTTTTTCATAAGCAACCGCTAAAGGTGCCATATCAGTTAATTTAATAAAACCCAACTTGAGGCTTTCTTTTTCCAGTTTTTCAATAGCCTCTACAGGAGCTAAAAAACTAAGACTGAGAGCCGTTATCGTAGTGATCGCTGTAAGTGATTTTTTAATGGTTAATTTCGACGGTAGGTTCATGATGGCTTTATCCCGTATTAAATTTTAGGCAAAAAAAAACGTCGCAAATCGAATGTTATTAAACATAACGAATTAGCCGACGCCTTTGTCAGATTGCTCAACATTGAGCTTAGTGTTTAGCTAGCGTTAACTAGCCTCTCATACAATAAAGCACAACACATGCCAAAATATTAACGAATGTGGATTTGTTTTTAAATCCCAATAAATACAGACAGTTATATAGACTCCTATAAAAGTCGTATTTTATTAGCTATTACCATAAGACTTTTTAACTTTAAACTGCGCCCTAATTACGAGCATTAAATAACGATTAGCGCACCAAACAAGAACAATAGGACTTTAAATTCAAAACAAAAAACTAACTATCGCTTTCAAGCGTCCCTGCTCTATGACCGGTATTGCTAGCATAGTGTTTAAACTAGCCAGTTCAGGATTGTAATCGGCATCATCATCCCCAGTAATAACAGGCATACCGGTTAACCAAACGCGGCCTAAGGCACCTACCCCTTTAGTCACTGTGGTGGCTTCAAATAATTGAGCTAATTCATTAGGATTTTTACTGTAGCCTTCAAGACAAATAAGCTGCTCACCTTGCGAATCAGGCACCCATATTTGAATACGCTTAGCTAGAGGTGTGGCTTTTGCAGACAGAAAAGTCATGACATAAGACGAATTAAGATGGTCCGAAACAGGAATACTAATACCCATGGTAATACCGGCCTGCTTAGCATCATGAGCTCTGATAAAAGCATCGGCTTTACTAATATCATCAATCAATACCGGCAAACCCTGAGCCCATGCTAAACCGGCAAGACCTTGATCTTTGGCAACACTGATGTCTCTGGATATTTGTTCAAAGTAGTGCAAGCTACCGTAATATCCATCTATAACTTTCAAAGACTGTTTTGAACTATCCTGATTGCTCCAAACTTCAATGGCTCCAGCATGATGCTCATCATCAGCACATAAAAACACCACTACTGCCAGAAGAAAATCACCTGAGAACACGGGAATTGCAATACCACAAGTTAAGCCAGCTTTCTTAGCTGCAGCTGTACGTTTAAAGTAAGACTGTGCAAATTCTTTCAGCACTAGCGGACGACCTTCTGCCCAAGCTTTCCCTGGTAAACCTTCATTATAAGCAAACTGCTGTTGCTCACTGGCCGCTTTAAATTCAACTAACCCACCATATAAACCAGAACTAAACTCCAACTGCGTGCGCTGTTTATTGGGAACCCATATTTCAGTGACTTTAATAAACGTTTTCATAGAGTTTAGTTTTTATTTAAACAATTCCGACATGACCAGCACATTCTTTGCCATTTCACCTAGACTAATGTGTCTATCCATGGCTAGCTTTCTCAGCGTGTGATAAGCCTCATCTTCTGTAAAGTTTTGGGTTTTAATTAAAATAGCTTTAGCTCTATCGATCAGTTTTCTATCTTCAAGTTTTGCAACAGCCTCATCTAATTCCTGCTTAAGTGCTTGATTATGCTTGAATCTAGCTATCGCAACGCTAACAATGCTATTAAGCCTTTTAACATCAAGTCCATTGACGATATAAACACAAACCTCCGCCTTGATCACCTGATGAATAGTGTCACTATTATCATCAGTAGCAAACATAATGACGGGGATAGCTGATAATTTCTGTTGTGTTTGCAAATCAGCCAACAATTTTTTGGAAGGTGACTGTAGATTAAATATAAGCATATCCGGCGTAATTTGTTTGATAAGCGCTAAAAAACTAGGGTCATAGTGGCTTTTAAGGCACTTAAAACCCTCGGCTATCAAAGCATTCTCCATAAAACCACAAGTCGGATCGCTTTCAATCAATAATACATTAAGCCTGTTCATGAGTAAGGATGAGCCAGCGTTTTAGTGAATAGGGCGTTGCTGTAGCAACGATGTCGCATTTGAAACGTAGCTGTTTTATATAATGCAGATAATATGCCAATGACTATAAAACAACCCTACAGACAGCACTTTTGCTAGTATAAATAGCACATAGAGGATATTAAAGATAAAGTCTTTGCACTTAATGACGCGTAAAAATAACTTAATACGCATCAAAACAGTGCAAAAACAAGCATTAATCGCTTATTTTAAAACAGGATAGTTAGCTTAGTGTTACTTAGCTAAGATTTTAAACTGACTACAAAAGCGATATTCACTATAAGGTAGAAGCTCTATGTCATTAGAGCCGATAGTGCCCGTCTCTAAACATAGAAAAGATTGATAACTATCTGCCGCTAGATCTTCAAGTTCCTCTGATCTTATTAACCAAGGGTTCCAAAGCACCGTACTTTTATGGCTACTAGAACGAATCTCGATTCGGCGTTGTAAAGATGCATCCTCAATAATCAAAGTATTTTCAAGACCGCTATAAATTCGGTCGACCTCGGCATCAATAAGTAACATCTCAGATTGATACTTTTGTAAGTCTTCATCACACTTATCTAAATATTCTGAGCCTTCCAGACCTAAAACCTTTACTTGGTCTATGTTGCCAACCTTAAAATAACTATGAAAGGCCTGCGTAATGGTAAACGCTTGGCCACCCAAATTACGGGTCATTAACTCCAAACC
>CAMDNJ010000099.1 GCA_945902915.1 Crenothrix polyspora
GAGTCGCCCTCGCTATATTTAATAGCGACATACCGATCATTTCAGCAGTGGGGCATGAAACCGATGTGACTATTGCCGATTTTGTATCTGATTATCGAGCAGCAACGCCTTCGGCTGCAGCAGAATATGCTAGTCCAGATCAGCAAGAATGGCTGGCTCGTTTTGTGCACTTAGAGGCAAGATTAAAGCAACAATGGCAGCGCCACTTAAGCCAAAAACAACAATCTTTACATTGGTTGAGTCAGCGGTTACAGCAACAACATCCTGGGCAAAAATTAGCTAGAAACGCACAGCGGATTGATGATCTTGAAGCCAGACTTAATTTAGCAATGCAAACACGGCTAGCTAAACACCATAAACACATGGACCTGACGCTGGCTCAGTTATGGCAATACAATCCTGAAGTCACCATCAGTAACTATCAGCAAAAACAACAATATTTAAGTAATCGTTTATTAACAGCCATCACACATAAACTACAAAGATTGCAAGATCGTTTACTAAACAATAGCCAGACCTTACATGCCGTCAGTCCATTAGCTACGTTGAGTCGAGGTTACGGCTTATCTATACATGCTAAAACAAAAAAGATCATTCGTTCTACTGAACAACTAGAGCTAGGTGATCAGGTACAAACGCATTTGGCATCAGGTTGTTTTACTAGCAAAATCACTACACTAAATGAAGCGTCGTTACTTTCGCCAAAACTCAGGAACAAATAGAATCACAATAGAAAATATCTGTACGCGTCCTAACAACATAGCAAAAGTACAGACTGCTTTTTGAAAGTCACTTAAATTAACATAATTGCCCGCTGGGCCTACTTCATTCAATCCTGGGCCTGCGTTATTAATACAAGTAATGGTGGCTGAGAGTGCTGTCATAAAATCCAGACCCGTAAGTAGCAAAGTAAAAGTCAGGATGACGATACTCATAAAGTATAAGAAAATAAATCCGGTTACCGAGTTGACTATATTATTACTAATCACTGTGTCGCCTATTTTCATAGGTTTAACGGCATAAGGATGAATAAACTTAAACATTTCTAAACGGGCTTGCTTCATTAAAATGATGGTTCTTATCATGCGTATGCCACCACCCGTAGAACCCGATGAAGCAGAAAGGCAACTCAGCAATAACATCCACATAGGCACGAATATCGGCCATTGATTGAAATCCTGATTGGTAAAACCAGAATCTGTCGCCACACTCACTACGTTAAAACTTGCATAACGTAGTGCTGTCATAAAATCAGGATAAGTGCCAGCATTAAATAATACGCCTGCTGCCACCAAAACACTTCCCAAAATTAATATCAGAAAAGTAGTTGCTTCACGATCATTAAAATAGGGCTTTAGAGATTGCTTACGTAAGGCAACAAAATGCGTGGCGAAATTAATAGCGGCCAACAACTGAAAAACTATCAATACTCTTTCTATAGAAACACTATTGAAAAAGCCTATACTGTTATCGTGGGTAGAAAAACCACCTAAGCTCATGGTAGAAAAGGCATGACAAATCGCATCGAACCAACTCATGCCGGCAAAATGTAGAACGACCATACAAACAACCGTAATGCCAGCATAAACCATCCATAAAGCTTTGGCTGTCTGAGCTATACGTGGAGGTAAATCTGAAGCCTTAACAGAACCCGGCGTCTCTGCTTTATATAACTGCATACCTCCAATGCCTAATATAGGTAAGATAGCGACAGCGAATATAATAATGCCCATGCCAGCAATCCAATTCAATTCATGTCGCCATAGATTAATCGACATCGGCAAATCATCAATACCACTGAGTATCGTTGCACCTGTTGTAGTCAGGCCTGAAACTGTTTCAAAATAGGCATCAATAAAACTAAGGTTAGGCATATAAATCATCAACGGAATAGTACAAAGCACCGGGGTTAATGACCAAGTGATAGTCACTAATAAAAAACCCGTTTGTCTAGATACTTTTTTAGCCACCCATTTCGTTGACAAAAACATGAAACCACCCAGCAACAAAGTTATCCAAGTGCCTTCAAAAAAAGCATGCCTAGCTCCGTCTCCTACTAGAGTTGAGGTTATAAGACAGGTACTCATTAGGGCACTAGAGCCCATGGTAACTAATCCAAAGATATGAATAATGGTAAGTATGACATTCATGGTTAATTTTAACTTAATGTTTTAGCGATGGTTTTCTTGTCAGTCGCATAGATTAGTATGTGGTTTTATCCAATGCGCTGGAAAGATTGCTCAATATTGCTAACCAGTTTTTTATCCATCGCAAACATAACCACATGATCACCCTCTTTGAACACGGTATCATGATGTATTGCAATCACTTCACTATTTCTTATCAAGGCTCCTATAACAATACCAGCTGGAAAATTAATGGCATCTACCCGACAACCCACCACTGAATTCTCATCATTATTATCATGAGCAATAGCTTCTATCGCTTCTGAAGTGCCGCCGAATAAAGAAGTTACTTGCGCCACATCACCACGACGAACATGCTTTAAAATACTACCTAATGTTTCTTGATTGGGGAGTACCGTGACATCTATTCCAGTACCCGGCAACAATTTGGTATATGAATTATGATTTAATAAACAGATGGTTTTTCGCGCACCTAGACTCTTAGCTAAAGAGGCAGAAATAATGTTAACGCCATCATTTTCGGTTATCGCACAGAATAAGTCTGTGCTTTCTATAGATTCATCGAGCAATAAAGCTTCATCAGCGCAATCACCTAATAATACAATAGCTTTGTTAAAATCATTAGCGATGGTATAGGCGCGTTTAGGATCTTTTTCAATAATTTTGACATGATGATTATGCTCCAAGGCCAACGCTAAACGTTTACCGACATGGCCACCGCCTGCAATAATAATACGTTTAAAGGGCGCTTCTAATTTGTTTAACTCAAATAAAACTTTACGTACTTCATCGCGGGGTGCTACAAAAAAAACTTCATCTCCTGTTTCAATGGTTGCCTCCCCTGTAACACATAAATGCTTTCCATTTCTAAAAATAGCTACGACACGCGTTTTGCCATCAGACAAACGCTCTTTCAATGACTTAATTTTTTTACCCGTTAAGAAACCATCAGCAACTACCATCACTGAAAACAACCTTACTAATCCTCCGGCAAAATCAGAAACATGTAGAGCACCCGGAAATTCAATTAGATTCCTAATAGACTCCATAACAATTTGTTCTGGACTAATGACAATATCGACAGGAATGCCGTGTTCACCAAATAGTTTAGGATTTTTTAGATAATCGATAGCTCGAACCCGAGCAATGGTTTTCGGACGACTGTATAGCGCTTTGATAATTAAGCAGGCCAACATATTGGTCTCATCACTATCTGTGACGGCAATGACCATATCGGTATTTTTAACATCGGCCTGTTCTAAGACCGAGGGATGTGCAGCATTACCCGTAACTGTGGCAATATCAATACGTTCTTTTAAAACGTCTAAGAGCTCTTGCCTAAAGTCAATGACTACAATATCATTTTCTTCACTGGCTAGCGCTTGTGCAACAGATGAACCAGTGACACCTGCACCAAGAATAAGTATTTTCATAAATAATTACTATAATAATTAACACACATCGCGTCTTTACGCGTAACGTAAGGATTATCCTAGTTTATATAGGCTACCTATATTGATTTAGGTTTTTCTTTATTATTGTTGCTCAATGATATCAAAGCGTTTCTCTATGATCAGCTGACCATTTTCATCGACCACTTTGACAGTCCAATTATTCTTAGCAGCAAATGCAACTAATTGGTGACTAACAGTACGCCATTTATCATTATTTGAAATGGTTATTTTTTTTCTGTTAATTAACTTATTACCTAACCACCATTCATGAAAAATAACTCTATCTTTCATGTCTGCAACTTCAACAAAATAATAAATCGGAACTGATTTATTAGCAGGCAACATTAAAGGGAGATTTAACTCAGTAACAGGTTCGTTATTTTTAATAGCTAGAGTCAGTAACGCTCTAGTTATAATATTTTTATTCTCAATTTTCGATTTGACTAAAGGAGCATCTTTGACTTCAGTTTTAACTGTTTCGGTTACGGCATCAGAGGGTTTTATTTCTAATTCTAGACTTGAAGATCTCATTGTAAAAAATAGCACTAAGGCTATCAACGATACACTAACGGTAAACGCTAACAATAGGCGTTTAATATTCCATTTTGTTATATTGTGTGATGAATGGATATTCTTTGATATTTTATTTTCATAGCTTGGATATTTAACCTTAATTATCAAATTTTTTATGTCTTCCATTAAATCGTCCTAGAAAATCTCATTATTAAAAAAATTAAATTATTTTGATCAACACATTTTTAACATAAGCCACATTAATTACCTGACTTAATAAAGCTATAATCTTAATTTGGTTTATTTCTTGATGTACAGATCTGTTATGGTACCTGTAATCATTTCGGCTGCGAAACCAAAGGTTTCAGCTAGCGTTGGATGTGGATGTATAGTGAGACTGATATCTTCGGCATCTGCACCCATTTCTAAGGCCAATATTGCTTCTGAAATTAATTCACCGGCATTAGGCCCTACCATTCCAGCACCTAGCAATCTACCGGTTTCTTTTTCACAAAGTATTTTGGTAAGACCTTCTTTTCTGCCCAAACACAAGGATCGGCCACTAGCAGCCCAAGGGAAAACCGCCTTGTCATATTCTATACCTTGTTGTTTTGCTTGATTCTCGGTCAGTCCCATCCAGGTCACTTCAGGATCGGTATAAGCAACCGAAGGAATGGTTAAGGCGTCAAACTCTGATTTTAATCCAGCAATGACTTCAGCAGCTACTTTACCTTCATGCACGGATTTATGAGCAAGCATGGGATTGCCAACGATATCGCCAATAGCAAAAATATGTGCGACATTAGTACGTTGCTGTTTATCTACGGCAATAAAACCTTGCTCATCAACATTAATGCCCGCTAATTCCGCTGAAATTAACTTGCCATTAGGTCTTCGGCCTACTGCAACCAAAACGGCATCAAACATTTCAGATTCAGGCACACCTTTACCTTCAAAGAATACTTTTAAACCTTCATCATGTGACTCAATTGAAGTAACGCGGGTTTCTAACCAAATCTTCTTATATTGTTTTTTGATGCGTCTAAATAAGGGCGTGACTAGATCTTTATCACAGCCGGGTATGATTTGATCCATCAGCTCAACCACACTAATTTCTGAGCCTAAGGCATGATAAACTGTGGCCATTTCTAAACCGATAATGCCGCCGCCAACGATTAACAGTTTCTTAGGAACTTCTTTTAATTCCAAGGCATCAGTAGAATCCCATAAGCGTGGGTCATCATGAGGAAAAATAGGGATTTTAGTCGGATGTGAGCCAGCCGCAATAATGGCTTGATCAAAGCGAATGGTCGTCACACCTTCATCGGTTTGTACCGCTAAGGTATCAGGTGAAGTAAATTGGCCAGTACCCTGTATCAGGGTCACTTTGCGTTGTTTAACCAGTCCAGCCAAACCATCATTTAAAGATTTAGTAATACTTTCTTTCCAAGCTTTAATTTTAGGTAAATCTAAAGTGGGCTTACCGTAACTGATACCATGCGATTCAAACTCATCCACTTCATGAATAATTTGTGCAGCATGTAGCAAAGCTTTAGAAGGAATACAGCCCACATTAAGACAGACGCCACCTAAAACAGGGTATCGTTCAATTAGGACAACTTGCTTACCTAAGTCAGCGGCACGAAAAGCTGCGCTATAACCGCCAGGACCACCACCTAATACCAATACTTCCGCGTGCAATACTGTTTCATTCATATTAATCGTTCCAGTTAAAGTAACAAACGGCGAATATCACTTAAATTTTGCTTTAAAAGCGCCATAAATTTTGCGCCTTCAGCACCATCAATGACACGATGATCGTAAGTTAAATCTAAGGGCAGCATTAAACGTGGTACAAATTCTTTGCCATTCCAAATCGGTTGCATCTTGGCTCGAGTAACACCCAATATGGCAACTTCAGGCGCATTGACGATAGGTGTAAAGGCCATACCACCTATGCCACCTAAACTAGAAATGGTTAAGCAGCCACCTTGCATATCCGCAGGTAATAATTTACCCAGACGCGCTTTCTCGCTTTTTTCAGCAATTTCTAGCGCTAATTCAGTAATACTCTTAGTATTGGCATTGCGTAAAACAGGCACGACTAAACCATTAGGCGTATCAACGGCAATACCGATATTAAAGTATTTCTTTAAAATTAAACTTTCACCATCGGCAGATAACGAAGCATTAAAGCTAGGGAACTGCTGCATGGCAGCGACTAATGCCTTAATAATAAACATTAACCCAGTAATTTTTACTTCGCCTTTGGCCTTGTCAGCATTAAGACTATTGCGGAAAGCTTCTAAATCGGTAATATCAGCTTCATCGTGGTAAGTCACCATCGGTAAATTTAGCCAGACACGACTTAGATTTTGACCGGTTAGGCGTTTAATTTTACTGAGCTTAAGCGTTTCGGTTTCGCCATAAGGTGTAAAGTCAACAGCAGGTATACTAGGAATACCAGCACCGGTAGCGACCACGCCTTCGGCCATCACTTTTTTAACGAATTTTTTTACATCGTCTTTTAAGATTCTAGCTTTGCGGCCACTACCTGTCTTAATTTTAGCGACATCAACACCGAGTTCACGAGCAAATAGCCGCACCGAGGGTGAAGCATGAGCTTTTCTTGACGTAGGATCTAAGTTAATAACAGCGACTTCTGCAACCGCTTTAACCGGTTGAATGCTAGGTTCAGGTATCTTAACGGCAACGGGGACTGCAACCTGAGCAACGGCTACAGGCACTTCAGGTACAAGCACTTGAGCAGTGCTCGCCAGTACCGTTGCAATTAAGGAACCTTCCGATACTTTATCACCGGGCTTGATATAAACTTGCTGAATAGTACCAGAAACACTAGACGGCAAATCCATACTGGCCTTATCCGTTTCCAAGGTGGCCAGTGTTTGCTCAACCACCACCACATCACCCGCTTGGATCAATACTTCAACCACATCGATTTCAGCAACATTACCTACATCAGGAACTTTTATTTCTATTAAAACAGTCATGTTTGTTCCTTACGTTAAATGAGCCAAGGTGCTTTAGCATCAGGAGCTATGCCATATTTAGCAATAGCCACCTCAACTTTAGCTAGATCAAATTGGCCTAAATCAGCAAGACTCTTCAGTGCAGCAATAGTGACATGGTAACGATTCACTTCAAAAAAGCGCCTTAAGTTTTCACGCGTATCTGATCGACCAAAGCCATCAGTACCTAATACGGTATAAGGTGCAGTGATCAAGCTACGAATTTGTTCAGCAAAAGCACGCGTATAATCAGTCGCGGCAATAACCGGCCCTACTGCATTAGCTAAGCAACTGGCAACATGGGCTTGTTTTGCAGGCTCTGTAGGATGTAATCGATTCCAGCGTTCACAGGTTTGACCATCACGAGCCAACTCGGTAAAGCTAGGGCAACTCCATAAGTCAGCCTCAATACCCCAATCGTTTTTAAGCAATTCAGCAGCGAACTCAACTTCACGAAAGATAGTACCAGAGCCTAATAACTGGACTCTAGCTGCTTTACTTTTCGCGCCGTCACGGAATTTATACATGCCTTTGAGTATATCTAACTCAATACCCTTAGGCATAGCAGGATGGCTGTAATTCTCATTCATGACGGTAATGTAATAGAAAATATCTTCTTGCTCTACATACATGCGACGCAAGCCGTCTTGAATAATAACCGCTAACTCATAAGAATAAGTCGGGTCATAAGAAACACAATTAGGAACAGTCGCAGACATCAAATGACTATGACCATCTTCATGTTGCAGACCTTCACCATTTAAAGTGGTTCTGCCCGCTGTACCGCCCATCAAAAAGCCACGAGTACGTTGATCAGCAGCGGCCCAAATTAAATCGCCAACCCGTTGAAAGCCGAACATAGAATAATAAATAAAGAACGGAATCATAGGTACATTATGCGTGGAATAAGCGGTGCCCGCTGCTATCCAATCACACAGACCACCTGCTTCATTGATACCTTCTTGTAGTACTTGACCATGCTTATCTTCTTTATAGAACATCAGTTGGTCAGCATCTTGAGGCGTATATAACTGCCCCACTTGTGACCAGATACCCAACTGTCTAAACATACCTTCCATGCCGAATGTTCTGGACTCATCAGGCACTATCGGCACAATACGTTTACCGATATTTTTATCTTTAACCAATATATTAAGTAAGTTAACAAAAGCCATGGTCGTAGAAATTTCGCGGCCTTCACGAGTTGCTTCTAGCAATGATTTAAAATCGCTTAATACCGGCACATCCAAGGCATACGATTTAGCTCTTCTGGAAGGTAAATGCCCACCCAGTTCAGCACGTCGTTGTTGCATGTAAAGCAATTCTTTTGAACCTTCAGCAAAAGTCAAATAAGGCAATTTGTGCATTGCCTCGTCGCTAACGGGCAGTTCGTAACGATCTCTGAAATGCGTCAGCGAAATCTCACTCATTTTTTTCTGCTGATGAGAGATGTTCTGAGCTTCACCAGATGCGCCCATGCCATAACCTTTAATGGTTTTAGCCAAAATAACGGTAGGTTGACCTTTATGATTTACGGCAGCATGAAATGCCGCATAAGTTTTAGCAGGATCATGGCCACCACGATTTAATTCCCAGATATCGCGATCAGACCAATCGGCCACCATCGCTTTTAATTCAGGTGAATTAAAGAAGTGTTCACGTACATAAGCACCGTCTTTAGCTTTAAAGGTTTGGAAATCGCCATCGACACAAGCCATCATCCGCGCAGCCAGAATACCATTTTTATCGCGTGCAAATAA